>JAGSHC010000087.1 GCA_023954745.1 Deltaproteobacteria bacterium
TACGTGGGCGCCATCATCGGAACCATGGTCCTCGGCCTCGGCTTCACCGATGGCGGCACCGGCCCCATCGTCCTGCCGCTGGTCATCGCCGCCGCGGGCATCATCTGTTCCATCGTGGGCACCTTCTTCGTGAAGACGAAGGAGGGCGGCAACCCCCAGCACGCTCTGGACATGGGTGCCTTCGGCGCCGCTGGCGTGATGGCCATCCTGACCTTCGTGCTCGCCAACCAGATCTGGCCCGGTGACCTCACCGTCGCTGGAACCGAGCTGGTCGTGAGCGCCACGGACGTGGGCATCGCCACCGTCATCGGCCTCGCGGTCGGTGTGCTCGTCGGCCTCATCACGAGCTACTACTGCTCGATGGAGAAGGCGCCCGTCGACAACGTCGCGGAGCAGAGCAAGACCGGAACGGCCACCAACATCATCGCCGGCCTCGGCCTCGGCATGCAGTCCACCGCCGTCCCGATCCTCCTGATCGCCGTCGGTGTCGTCGGCGCCTCCGAGGTTGCCGGCCTGTACGGCGTGGCCATCGCGGCCCTCGGCATGCTCAGCACCACGGGCATCCAGCTCGCGGTCGACGCGTACGGCCCCGTGGCTGACAACGCCGGCGGCATCGCCGAGATGAGCCACCAGGAGCCGATCGTGCGTGAGCGCACCGACAAGCTCGACGCCGTGGGCAACACCACCGCCGCCATCGGCAAGGGCTTCGCCATTGCCTCGGCCGCCATGACCGCCCTCGCCCTGTTCGCTGCCTTCATGCAGCAGGCGGGCATCAGCAGCATCGACATCTCCAACCCCATGGTGATGGCCGGTCTCTTCCTCGGTGGCATGCTGCCGTACCTGTTCTCCTCCATGGCCATGGACGCGGTCGGCAAGGCCGCCATGGAGATGATCGAAGAAGTTCGTCGTCAGTTCCGCGAGATCGAGGGACTGCTCGAGGGCAAGGCTGAGCCCGATGCCGCGCGTTGCGTCGACATCTCCACGAAGGCCGCGCTCAAGCGCATGGTCCTCCCCGGGACGATGGCCGTCGTCACTCCCGTCGTCATCGGCTTCGGGATGGGCCCGGAGGCCCTCGGTGGCTTGCTGGCCGGCGTCACGGTCTCCGGCGTGCTGCTCGCCATCTTCATGTCCAACGCCGGTGGCGCGTGGGACAACGCCAAGAAGTCCTTCGAGGGCGGTGGCTACAAGATGAAGGACGGCACTGTGCACGAGAAGGGTTCCGAGGCCCACAAGGCGGCCGTGGTGGGTGACACCGTCGGCGACCCCTTCAAGGACACCGCGGGCCCCTCGCTGAACATCCTGGTGAAGCTCATGAGCGTGGTGGCCCTGGTCATCGCGCCGCTCATCGCGATCAGCTAGCCAGTTCGAACGAAGTCGTCGCATGGCCCGTCGCTTTCGCAAGCGGCGGGCCATGTTCGTTCTGGGACGACGATCCCTTCAGTCATTGAGTCGTAGGGACCCGTGGGGCGACTCGTGTCCGGCTCGTGTCCGGGGTTTCGGACACGAACCGGACACGCCCGGACACGAGCGAGACACGCGGTGGGGAGCGGCCGCGCAATCCCCCCTCTAGGATTCGCGGATGGAGCCCGTCTACCGCGCCATTCTCGAGCTGCTCGACCACGGACACCGCGGCGTGTTGTGCACGGTGGTCGAGTCGGCGGGGTCCGCACCCCAGCGCGCAGGCAGCAAGCTCCTTCTCCGCGAAGACGGGACCATGGAAGGCACCGTGGGTGGTGGAGCCATCGAGGACGCCACCCTGGCCAGGGCGCGAGAGGTCCTCGCCTCGGGACGCCCCGAGCGCTTCGCCGCGCACCTGACCCGTGAGCTCGCAATGTGCTGCGGAGGACGTATGGAGATCTTCATCGAGCCCATCGGGGCGCGGCCGTGGCTCATCGTGTTTGGCGGGGGTCATGTGGCGTCCGCGCTGATCCCCGTAGCCGCGACCGCGGGCTTCCGAGTCCATGTGGTCGATCAGCGCGAGCAGTGGGCCACAGAGGTGCAGCACCCCTCTGCGGAGGCGCGCACCTGCGCCGACCCCCTCGACGTCCTCCAGGACCTTCCCTGGAGCCCTGAGGCGTATGCCGTCATCGTGACCCACGACCACCAGCTCGACGAGCGCATCGTGGAGCGCTGCCTGGCACATCCGTGGCGCTACCTGGGCATGATCGGCAGCCGAGCAAAGGCGCACCGCATCATCGGCCGCCTCGCCGCCAAGGGTGCCGACTCAGAGCGTCTCGGGCAGGTGGTGAGTCCCATTGGCCTGGGCATCGGCGGGAGAGAGCCCGGAGAAATCGCCGTCAGCGTGGTCGCCGAGCTCATCGCGGTGCGCAGAAACAGCGAAGGCACGATGCCGTTGAACATCGTGCCTTCGGTTCTGGACCGAGCCGACCCGAGCAAATAGAGCAGGGCCGTGCGAAGGGGCTACAGGAAGAAGGTCATCCTGGTCTCGCCGATCTGAACCTGCTCTCCACCATCGAGGCGCTGACGGGTCACCAGCTTGCCGTTGACGAGCGTGCCGTTGCTCGACTTGTTGTCTTCGATGATGAACTCATCGCCCCGGCGGAAGATGCGGCAGTGGTACCGCGAGATCTTGCCGTCGTTCTTGATCTGGATGTCGTTGTTGCGGCCACGTCCCATGGACATGACCTCCCCGGTGAACGGGTAGACCTGCTCAGGCGCGTCCGGCGGGATCACGAGGAGCCGCGGGCCCTCCCCCTCAGCCTCCTGGGGCGCAACGAGTTGCTCGGCGGCCTTCGGCGCCGGGTCGTCCATGGCTGCGATGTCCGGCCGCGCGCTGATGACGCCCGTGGCCATGAGCTCTTCCGCCTTCGCATCGGCTTTCGCCTCAGGCTCCTTGTTGGCCTCCTCCGCAGGAGCTGCGTCAGCCGCGGGCTCCGAGGGCGCGTCGGCGGGCTTGGCCTCGTCGGACTTCTCCGCAGCAGGCTTCTCTTCGATGGGGACCTCAATCTTGGGCTGGTTGTCGGCCGTGCCGACCTCCCACTCTTGGCCCGCGGCGGGGCCACCCGCGGCGTAGGCGGCGTCGCCAAGCTCGTCGTCGGCGGGCGGCGGCGGGGCCACGTCCGCAGGAGCGGCCTTCTGGACTCCCGTCATGACTTCGTACTCGCGACGCATGTCGGCGATGCGCGCCTGCACGGCGCCCACTTCGGCGAGGCTGGAGTCGATCTCTTCGATTTGCTCGCGAATCTTGGGGAGGTCGGTGGTCTGAGCCGCGGCCCGGACCTCCTTCTCCTTCTCGTCGAAGGCGTCCTTGTTGAGTTCACCGATGACGTGGCGGAGCTTGAGTTCGTCGATGGCCGCCTCGAGCTCCTTCTCCGCGTCCTCGAGGCCGGACGCCTGCTCTGCTAGAGCCTTGCGCCGGTCCGACGCAACGGTGGCCGCGGACTTCAGGTCGTCGACGACCGTGTCGTACTGCGCGAGGTAGTCCCGCATGACGGTGACGACCACCTGGGGAGGAAACTCCTCGCGGTGCTCCATGGCCGCGCCCATCCAGTCTGCGAGCTGGCGGCTGTGCTCAACGCGCTCCCGGAGAGGCGCCAGCGGGCTCGGTTCTTCAGCAACGACTGGGGGCTTGGTCTCTGCCTTGCGCTTCCTTGCCATTTGAGCGGCTCCTCCAACACGCGTCCATCGGGCACGTGTCCGCCAGTTTCTACGTTTTTTCCGGGGGGGGTGTCAAGCCGGACACCGAGGTCCGCAGGGCCAATCCAGCATGGTTCGAGGGTCAAAACGGCTTCGCGTTGACCTGCGGCCCACGTGGGTGGCCCGGGACCTCCCCACGCCCCAATTCAGTGAAGAGCCATGGAGCCGGCGAGACCCGGCCCCGTCGCGTTCCCCGGTACGCGGACCGGGACGAGCGTGCGCTCCCGACCTGCCGCAAAGGCTTGAGCTCCGCCGGCGGCCCGAGTCAGACCGTCGAACGCGAAGAAGATGATCCCGAAGAACGCTCGCTCCCGCTCCTGGAGTCGCGACGGCGCAAAGGCGGCGAGCGCTCCAGCCGACAGGAAGAAGATGTCCAGCCCGAGGAAGAGGAAGCCAAGAGACTGCTCCTTCTTCTGTATGAAGCTGCCCGTGCCCGGCGCCAGGATGTTGAGGGCCATGCCCACGCCGCTGCGCCATGTCGGCTTGAGCTTGTAGACGCTCTTCTGACTCACCAGCGGGGGCGGAAGCCGGTCCGCCATCGCCGAGCCCGGGGGCGGCAGGTTTCCGCGGGGGGTGACGGCGGTCACGAGGGACGTGTGCACCCGAAACTGCGTCAACGGCAGCACCAGCATCAGGTCTCCCGAGCCCTCCTCGAGGCCGGCGATCTTTCCGTCGATGTGCCCACCGAGCGAGAGATGCAGGCGCACCGGGAAGAGGAAGCCCATACCTCGGAAGTCGGGGCCCGTGCGCGTGAGGGCGGTGCGCTCGCCCGAGCCCGGAACCCACTCCTCCTTCGAGGAGACCTCTGCCGTTGTCGACTCGGCCGGTGCCGCGGACTCCTCCGGATCGGTCCCCTCCCCCTCCTCAGCGGCGACCGCCGCAGCCGGAGTGAGCAGGAGAGCGACAAGCACGAGCCACGCCGCCCGAATCACGCGAACTCGTCTCGGGCCAGGTTCTCGAACCTGAGGTACTCACCACGCCAGAACAGCTTCACGTCGCCGATGTCGCCGTGGCGGTTCTTGCGCACCAGCACCTCAGCGATGCCCTTGAGTTCCGTGTTCTCGTTGTAGACCTCGTCGCGGTACAGAAACATGATCTGGTCGGCGTCCTGCTCGATGGCGCCGGACTCGCGCAGGTCACTCATCATCGGCCGCTTGTCTGCGCGCTGCTCGACCCCGCGATTGAGCTGGCTCAGGGCGATGACGGGGATGTTGAACTCCTTGGCGAGCCCCTTGAGCCCGCGGCTGATGCCCGAGATCTCCTGCTCTCGACTGCCCTCCTTGCCCGTGCCCTTCATGAGCTGCAAGTAGTCGATGACCACGAGGTCGAGGCCGCGCTCGCTCTTGAGGCGGCGGCACTTGCTCCACATGGACGCCAGAGTCAACGCGGGGGTGTCGTCGAGGAAGATCGGCGCCGCATGCAGCCGCTCGCTGGCTTCGATCAGCATCGGCCAGTCGTCCTGGTGGAGACGACCGGTCTTCATGCGATGGGCGAGGACCCGGGACTCAGACGCGAGCAGGCGACCCGCGAGCTGCTCGCTCCCCATCTCCAAGGAGAAGACCGCGACGTTCGCGTTGGAGTCGAGGGCCGTGCGGCAGACCATGTTGAGGGCGCAGGCCGTCTTCCCCATGGCGGGGCGGGCCGCAAGGATGATGAGGTCGGTGGGTTGCAGACCACCGAGCTTGTGGTCGAGGTCTCGAAATCCGGTCGGAAGGCCGGTGACGTCATCCGGCGCTTCGGCGCGGGCTCGAATGGTCTCGTAGACGTGCTCGACGATGCCGCCGAGGGGCACCAGGGTCTTCCCGAGCTTGACCTCTCCGATCTCGAAGATGGCCTTTTCGGCCGCGTCGATGATCTCTTCAGCGGGCTTCTCGCCAGCGAAGACGTCCTCGGTGATCTCCGCAGCCCGCGTCAGCAGCGTCCGCAGCTGCGACTTGTCGAGCACCACCTGGACGTAGTGGCCCAGGTTCGCCACCGACGGCGTGGACGCCGGCAAGCCAGCCAGATAGCTGTACCCGCCGATGGACTCCAGCTTCCCGATCGACTCCAAGCGTCCAGCGACCGTCACCAGGTCGATGGCCTTGTGGTCCCGATCGAGCTCCGAGAACACGCGGAACAGGAGCCGATGTGGCTCTCTGTAGAACGCGTCCTCCACCAAACCCGACTCCTGCGCACGCCCGAGCGAGTCGGGGTGGAGGAGGACCGCGCCCAAGATGGCGCGCTCCGCCCCCACATCGTGCGGGATGACGCGCTGGGTGCTGGAGCCTGTGTCGTTCACTGGCCGACCTTAACCGACCAGCGTCCCGACAGGCACACGATCAGGCTTCGGCGGAGCCCACGTCGCTGCTGGCGGCGGCGGCAGCCGCAGCCTTGGCGATGAGGGACGCGCTCGCCTCGTCGGGCTCCACGGAGACCTTGACGCTGACCGCGATGCCCTGACCGAGCTTCACGGGGACGTCGTAGTCGCCGAGCGCACGCAGCGGCTCCGACAGCTTGATCTGGCGGCGGTCCACCTCGACCTCGCGCTCCTTGAGCGCGGCGACGATGTCCATGGACGTGACCGACCCGAACAGCTTGCCTTCGGAACCACAGGCGCGAACCACGACCACGCGGCCGACCTTGTCGACCTGCTTCGCGGCCGCCTTGGCAGCGTCCTCGAGGCGGCGCCGACGAGCTTCCATGACCCGTCGGTTGTGCTCGAGCTGACGCAGGTTGCGCTCGTCCGCACGCACGGCGAGGCCGCGCGGGAACAGGTAGTTGCGCGCGTAGCCAGGCTTCACCGCGACCAGGTCGCCGGCGTTGCCCAGGTTGTCGACCTCTTCACTGAGGATGACCTTCATCGTTCTGCTCCTACTCTCTTCTCATCGTCGTCCCGCGAGCCACCCCGGAGATCGAGCCACGTATCGCTCAGCCCGGCCACCAGGTAGCCCGTCGAAAAGACGGGTATCGCCATTGCCATCACCTGCATCCCCAGACCGAGTGCCCTTAGCAACGGACTCAGGGGCAGGCGCAAGAACCACCAGTTCACTACCGCGACTCCTTGCAACCAGTACAAGGCGCCGAGGAAGACGAGGACATTGGCTGCGCATGTCACCAACCACCACAGTGGTGGAAGGCTCTCGCTTCCAGGGAGCACTCCGATGAGGAGCAGCGCCATGGAGGCGAGGACGGCCCAGATCACCGGAAACGGCAACGTGAACCTGCACAGGTCGTCCTCCTTCGTCCTGACCCACCCGGTAAACCACCGGACGTAGACCAGGTTCATCCACAATCCCAGCAGTCCAGCCGCTCCGAGCAATCCCGGTAGCAGTCGCACTGCCCAGTTGACGAGTCGGTCCTTCGCGCGAACCACCTCATCCAACCCCTCCAACGCGGAGAGGTCATCACCCGCCCGAGCCGCACTGGCTGCGAGCGCACCATCGAGCCCTCGCTCGACGGCACCCCGGACGACCTGTGCCGCCGGAGCATCCCGGTCCTGGACCGAGAAGACGAGCACGAGGCTCGCCACCGCAAACCATCCCCCAAATGCCCACGCGAGGGCAGATCGAGGATCAGGGCGTCGGTCGAGGCCCCAGGAGAGCAACGCTGCCGGGAGACCTGCCATGAGCAGGTAGGCAGCGAGGCTTTCGCTGGATGAGCCAGTCCAGGCGCCGCCGAACAGGGCGACACCACCGACCAACAACGCCCCGAGACCGGTCGCCTCGAGCCCTCGCCACGGCCCTTCCCTTCGATGAAGGAGGAGCAGCGGCGCCGGCGCGAGGAGGAGGAGCGCACGGGGGACCAGGAACACTCCGCCGGAGATGAGACCTGCGAACAGAATCTGCAGCCCGGGGGAGAGCATCGGCGCCCCTACGCCCTCATCGGTCTCAGCCGGCAGCACCAGCAGCCGCGCCCTCAGCCGCGCCCTCCGCGCCTGCCTCAGCAGCCGCGGCACGAGCGAGCGCCTCTTCCTTCGCTGCCGACAAGCGGTCAGCGACGTGCACGCGGTCACCGAGCTTCACCGTCAGGAAGCGCAGCAGGCCGTCGTCGAGGCGGAACGTCCGCTCGACCTCGTCCACGATGGAGGGGTCACCCAGGAACAGGACGTACACGAAGTGACCCTTCGCGTACTTCTTGATCTCGTAGGCCAGCTTCTTCTTGCCCCACTCGTCCACGGTGAGGATGTGCCCCTCGCGGTCGGTGATGATCTTCGACGTACGGTCGAAGATGGTCGCCAGCTCTTCGTCGGACAAGTCCGGGCGGGCGATGTAGATCAGCTCATATTCACGAGCCCACATTCGTCTCTCCTCTCGGGGCAGCATCCGCGGACGCAGATGCCTTCTCCCCACTCTTCGGTTCGTTCTGCTTGCGACGCGCCTTGGCGTCGCCATTCACTCGATTCATTGCTGGCTTCGCCCCATCGGCGAGTACCAGCTCCACTGCGTCCACGGCCCGGTCGACGATGACGTCCAACTGAGCCGCTTCCTCGGGCGTCCACCGGCTCAACACGTAGCCAGCGACGTCCATCTGCGGTGGGGGCCGGCCGATGCCGACGCGAACCCGGACGTAGCCGTTGTTCGGCAGCGCCCGGTTCAGGTCCCGCAAGCCGTTGTGGCCTCCGTGACCTCCACCCACCTTGACCCTCACGTCCCCGAAGGGAAGGTCCAGGTCGTCGTGCACGACGATGACCTCATCGGGAGGGAGCTTGTACCAACCAGCCATGGGGCCGACGGAGTCTCCGCTCCGGTTCATGAACGTCTGGGGCTTGCAGAGCACAGTAGATTCGCCACTGACTCGACCCGATCCCAAGAGCGCCTTGAACCGCTTCTCCCGAAGGGCGATGCCGGCCCGGTCGGCCACTCGTTCCACCACATCGAAGCCGATGTTGTGTCGCGTGCGGTCGTACCGCGCACCGGGATTGCCCAGACCTGCCACGAGGAACACGGCGTCGTCCGAAGATCACACCCGCAGGTGCTACTCCTCGGCCTCCTCGGCCGCATCTTCATCCTCGTCGGCCTCGTCCTCATCGCCGCCACCACCACGCTTACCGACAACGGCAACGATGGGCGGGTTGTGACGCGAGGCGACCTTGCAGCCCTCGGGCATCGGAAGGTCCTGAAGCAGGATCTTGTCGCCGATGTCCAGAGGGGTCACGTCGATCTCCAGCACCGCCGGGATCTTGTCCGCGGCGCAGAGCAGGTCGATCTCCGGCATGGAGAGCGAGACGCGACCACCAAGGGTCAGTCCCTTCGCCTTGCCGGACACGTTGACCGGCACGCGCACGCCCACCAGACCGGTGATGCGACGGAAGTCGGCGTGGAGCAGACGACCGCTGACGGGGTGCCGCTGCACCTCCGCCAACATCACGTCGGCCACGTCATCTCCGCCCTCGACGGCGAGCGTCAGGGGCGTGTTCCAGCCGAGGGGCTGGTTCTTGAGCCGCAGAAGATCCTTCGGATCGAGCGACAGCGAAGCCGGCGCGGCGTCCCCGCCGTAGACCACCGCGGGGATGCGTCCCCCCGCGCGGATCTTGCGCGCCCCGCCCTTGCCGGATGCGGTCCGCGCCTCGGCAGAAAGAGTGTGCAGTTCCATTGTTCTTCCTCCATGCGACGACGAGCGTCGCTGCCCCCACGGGGGGGCTCATCTGTCCTGTTCGCCCCACACGAGGCGTAGGTTCCTGGTTTCGTTTAGCTCTTCTGGCCGAAGAGCATGCTCACGGAGTCGCCGTGGTGGATGCGGCGCACGGCCTCACCCAGTAGTTCGGCCACCGAGACGACCTCGATCTTCTTGCACGCCGCGGCGTTGGGACGCAGCGGGATGCTGTCCGAGACGAACAGCGTGTCCAGCGCGCTGGACGTGACGTTCTCCACCGCGGGGTCGGAGAGCACGGCGTGCGTGCACACGGCAGAGACGCCAATGGCGCCTGCCTTCTTCAGGGCTTCCGCCGCCTTCTTCAAGGTCCCGGCGGAGTCGACGATGTCGTCGAAGATGATGGCGTAGCGCCCCTCGACATCACCGATGACTCGAATCTGTTCGACCTTGCCCGCCCCCGCGCGGCGCTTGTCGCAGACCGCCAGGGGGACACCCAAGCGCTTTGCGTAGGCCAACGAGCGCTCCACTCCGCCGGCGTCCGGGGAGATGACGACGAGCTTGCGGCTGTCGGTCCAGCGGTCCCGCACCGCGGCGAGGAACGCTGGGGTTGCGTAGAGGTGGTCCACTGGGATGTCGAAGAAGCCCTGGATCTGACCGGCGTGCAGGTCGAGGGCGAGCACGCGATGGGCTCCCGCTCGCTCGAGGAGCGACGCCACGAGGCGCGCCGAGATGGGCGTCCGTCCCGAGGTCTTGCGGTCCTGCCGCGCGTATCCGAAGTAAGGGAGCACCACCGTGATCCGGTCGGCCGAGGCGCGCTTGCACGCGTCCAGAATCACGAGGACCTCCATGAGGTTCTCGTTCACCGGGGGGCAGGTGGACTGGATGATGAAGACGTCGCGCCCGCGGACGTTCTCCTGGACCTCGACGAAGCACTCGCCGTCCCGGAAACGTCGCAGATCCATCGCACCGACACGCTGGCCGAGCGACTCCGCGAGACTCTTCGAGAACTCCGGAACGGAGTTTCCCGCGAGGATGGTCAGGGGACCGTATTGCATCGTTCTCCTCGACGCTGGACACGGTGCAGGAACGTCCCTGCCCGTGGGCCCGCGGCCTTTTACAGGAGCCGGCGCGACGAGGCAAGCGTTCGCTGCCAGATCCACGAATTGAAGGGGAGGTGGTTGGGGCGGCAGGACTCGAACCTGCGATATCCGGAATCAAAATCCGGTGCCTTGCCAACTTGGCTACGCCCCAGGAGCGCGGGAGGCTAGCACCCGAGAGCGCGCACTTCCCCGCCGCGGTGTTCTATCGGACCTGTCCCCTGCGCAGCAGCTTGATCCCGTCCCGCATCCCATCGAGCGTCAGCGGGAACATGGGGATCACCTGGCCAATCGCCCGGATGGTCTCGTGATTCCAGTACCGCTCGGGCTCGGGGTTGAGCCAGATGGCATTGGGGTAGGCGCGCTTGAATCTCTGCACCCACTCGTAGCCGGACACCACGTTCTGCTGAAAGAGCGCGATGGCCCCGCCGGCCGCCATGAGCTCCCAAGTGGCCATGCACGCGTCCCCCACGAAGATGACCTTCGTGTCGGGGTGATGATCCCTGACAGCCTTCTCGGTCGGCACAGAGTCGAGCCGAGCGATGTTCGTGTAGAGGCGGCTGTAGGGCACGTTGTGGAAGAAGTAATGGTTGAACTCCTTCCAGTGGGACGTCTCGCTGGCGGCAGTGAAGAGTCGATCCACCAGGCGCGCATACGGCGACATCGAGCCGCCGGCGTCCATCAGCAGCATCAGCCGCAGGGTGTTCTTCCGGTCCTTGTGGAACTCGAGGGTGATGTCCCCGCCTTCCTTGCAGGTGCGGTCAATCGTCCCATCGAGGTCGAGGATCTCGGGTCCTTCTCGGCTCAGGGCCCGCAACATCTTCAAGGCCTGCTTGAACTGTCGAACGTCGAGGACCGCGTCGGTGCGGTAGTTCCGGAACCGTCGCTCCTCCGCGATCTGGACGGCGCTGCGACCGCCCCCCTCCCCCACCCGGATGCCGGTGGGGTGCGTGCCGCCGCTGCCGAAGGGAGAGCTCCCTCCGGTGCCGATCCAACGGTTGCCACCGTCGTGACGCTCCTTCTGCTCGGCGAGGGTCTCCTCGAAGCGCTTCTTCAGCTCCTCGAGACTCATGCCGGTGAGCTTTTCGAACTCTTCGGCCGTAAGCCCCTTCGGGTCCACGGGATTCTCGAGCCACTTCCTGAGTGCTTCGTGGACCTCTGGATCCGAGACTCCTTGGAAGGTCGAGGCAAAGGCGAGGTCGTAGGCGTCGAAGTGCCCCTCGGTGTGCACCAGCAGCGCGCGTCCCAGGCCGTAGAGGTCGTCGAGTCCCCCGATGAGCCCCTTCTGAAGGGCTTCGTGCAGCGCAAGCCACTCGCCGAGCCCGACGGGCACGCGCTGCTCGCGAAGTGCGTAGAGGAACTCAGTGAACATGATTCACTACTCCCAGGCCATCTTGCGGCGTGCCGTTTCGTGGTCGCCTTCCTGCTTGAGCAGGGTGCCCAGGAACGGGGCCGACTTCGCGACATCGGCCACGGGGACGCCGCCACGGATGAGGACGATGAGCCAGTCCACCAACTCGGAGGTCGAGGGCTTCTTCCGTAGACCAGGGACCCGTCGAAGCTCGTAGAACCGCACGATCGCCTGCTCCAGCAGCGCCTCTTCGATGTCCGGCAGGTGCACGCGGACGATGCGCTCCATGACCTCGGGATTGGGGAAGGTGATGTAGTGGAAGACGCAGCGCCGGAGGAACGCGTCGGGCAGCTCTTTCTCCGCGTTGCTGGTGATCACCACGATGGGGCGCTGGGCGGCGGTGACGGTCTCGTCGAGCTCGGGGATGTGGAAGGACATCGCATCGATCTCGTGGAGGAGGTCGTTGGGGAACTCGAGATCCGCCTTGTCCACCTCGTCGATCAGGAGCACTGGCCGCTCCGGCGCAGTGAACGCCTGCCCGAGCACCCCGTGCTTGATGTACTTCCGAATGTCCGAGACGTCGCCGTCGCCGAAGCGCGAGTCGTTCAGCCGCTGCACCACGTCGTAGTGGTAGAGCCCGTCCTGAGCCTTCGTCGTGGACTTGACGTGCCAGGTGATCAGCGGGGCACCGATGCCCTCGGCGATGGCGTGGGCGAGGAGGGTCTTGCCGGTGCCGGGCTCCCCCTTGATGAGGAGCGGACGCCCCAGCGCGATGGATGCGTTCACATCGCGGGAGAGCTCGTCGGTGGAGATGTAGGTGTCGGTGCCGGTGAACTGATCGAAGGTCTGCATGGCGGAAGACTAATGCGCCCCGCGACGAGGGCAAGAGCCACGACCGGCGCCTGCGACTCCCTGAGTCGTGTGGGCGGTCGGAGGGCAAGGAGCCAGGACTGACCCGTATCGGCGAATACGCTAGGGAGTGATCGACGCAGCCATCCGGCCGCCCACAGCCTCAGAGGGCGGGGCAGGCGCCGGGCTGGCCGAAACCCGGGGGATCCACCTGGATCGTATAGGTCCCCGCGAACGCCTCCGACTCGTTGCCTTCAGCGTCCCGGATTGCGAACTGCCAGGGAAGCTCGTACCCCAGGGCGTAGTTCCCGCACTGGATGGTGATGCGCAGCAGACCGCCATCGCCAAGGTCGCCCTCGAAGAAGCCGTCGGACCAGGGCGGACCATCGATCTCGAGGAAGTACTGCGGGTTGAGCAGATCGCCATCGACGTCGGTCACCGACACGTCCCAGGCGAGCGAGATCCCGCCGTTGTTCCCCGCGTCGGCGCACTGTTGGCGGCTGTTGGCGAGCTCGCAGGCAGTGACGTTCTGGAGCACCGGCGCTTCGCCCACCGGGCCATCGTCCGCGGAGTCGTCGTCATTTGCGGTCGGGCACCCGGCCAGAGGAAGAGTCAGCGCGAAGAGAATGGCGAGGCGGGTCATGAGTGCTCCTGAGACGCGAAGTGGTACCCGGAGTGGGATTCGAACCCACAACGCGGGGATTTTAAATCCCTTGCCTCTACCAGTTGGGCTATCCGGGCTTCGGGTGACGAGCATCGGGGCGCGCTCGGGTGCTGTCAACGGTCCTGCCATGCCCCTCCACACGGGGATCTGCCCTCCCCGGCGAATTGACAGCGTTCACGACGAACTCCTACGATCCGTGCTTTGAGTGGCGGACCGCCGCGTCTGGGGACGCGCGCGCGCACCCTCGGGGAGTGCATGGGCAAGATCATCGGCATTGACCTGGGGACGACGAACTCCGTCGCCTGCTACATCGAGCACGGCGAGCCCCGGGTCATCATCAACGAGGAAGGCGCACGCCTCACTCCGTCGATCGTCGGGTTCAGCAAGGACGGCGACCGCTTCGTCGGAGACATCGCCAAGCGCCAACTCCTGATGTACCCCGAGAACACGATCCACTCCATCAAGCGGTTCATGGGGCGGCGGGTCGGCGAAGTGCGCTCCGAGGCCAGCAAGGTCGCGTACGCGGTGGTCGATCTCGGCGAGGAGAAGGTCGGCGTCGAGGTGGGAGGCAAGGCCTACACCCCGCAGCAGATCAGCGCGTTCATCCTCCAGAAGGTGAAGAAGTCCGCTGAGGACTTCCTGGGCGAGCCCGTCGAGCAGGCTGTCGTGACTGTCCCGGCGTATTTCGATGACCGGCAGCGGCAGGCCACCAAGGACGCCGGTCGCATCGCGGGCCTCGACGTGCTCCGCATCATCAACGAGCCCACGGCCGCCGCCCTTGCCTACACCATTCGCCGCAAGAAGGCCGCCACGATCGCCGTCTACGACTTCGGCGGTGGGACCTTCGACATCAGCATCCTCGACGTCGACGCCGACGTGGCTGAGGTTCGCGCCACCGCGGGCAACAACCACCTGGGCGGCAACGACATCGACAACCGCCTCGTGGACTGGCTCGCCAGCGAGTTCAAGAAGGCCAACGGCATCGACATCTCCCAGGACAGGATGGTGCGCCAGCGCCTCCTCGAGGCCGCGGAGAAGGCGAAGATGGACCTCTCCACCGCCATGGAGACGGAGATTCATCTCCCCTTCCTTACGGCGGACGAGAGCGGACCGAAGCACCTGCAGACGGTGCTGAGCCGCGCTGCCTTCGAGTTCCTGGTCGAGGACCTGCTGCGGCTGACCATCGACGAGTGCTCCAAGGCCCTCTCGGAGAGCCGGCTCGCTCCGAGCCAGATCAACGAAGTCATCATGGTCGGTGGCTCCTCCCGCATCCCGAAGGTGCAGGAGATGGTCAAGCAGCTGTTCATTGGCTGCCCGTTGAACAAGTCGTTCAACCCGGACGAAGTCGTCGCCGTGGGCGCTGCAGTGCAGGCCGGCATGCTCGGCGGTTCGGTGCAGGACGTCACGCTGCTCGACGTGACCAACTTCAGCCTCGGCATCGAAGTCGAGGGCCGCCGCTACGCACGCCTGATCCCCAAGGGAAGCACCGTGCCGGTGGTGCGCAGTCAGATGGTGAGCACCGTCGTCGACAACCAGAAGACGGTGAAGATCCACGTGCTCCAAGGCGAGGAGCAGCTGGCCAAGGACAACATCAGCCTCGGCGACTTCGAGTTGACCGAGATTCAAGCAGCTCCGCGCGGGGTGCCGCGGGTCGAGGTGACCTTCACCATCGACACCGACGGCATCGTCAACGTGGCGGCGAAGGACAAGCTGACCGGCGCCAGCCAAGGCCTGACCATCCACTCGCCGTCGGGCATGAGCCAGAAGGCCATCGACGATGCGCGTGCCGAGCTGGAGGCGATGGAGGAGGCGGACGACTTCACCCGCGAGATGCAGGACCTGCGCAACCGCGTAGAGAAGCAACTCTTCGGGCTCGAGAGTTTCCTGCGCGACAGCAAGCTCAGCTTGAAGAAGCGCGAGATCTTCGACACCGAGCAGGCCCTCAAGCGAGGGCGGATGGCCCTGGTGAAGAAGGCTGATTCGGACGCCCTTCAGGAACTCAGCCAATACCTGGTGAACTACCAGGACCACCTGCAGCAGCGTGTGGACGCGGACGCGGTGGACGATGTGGGCTCGATCTCCCTGATGAGCCCGGGCGAATAGACGACCTCCGGAGTCCCCAAGATGTCTCTCAAGCACCTGTTCGTGTGCGCCGCTGGCGCTGCCCTTCTCACCGGCTGCCCGACGGGCGACGGCGACCTCGCCGATCTGACGTTCGACCCCGCCGTAGACGACCGGGGCAACGCCACCATCGACATCGGCGATGTCGAAGTGGGCACGAACCCGCCGCCCTCGGCGACGATCATCGTGACGAACAACACAGACGAAGAGGTGTCTGTGGGTGTCGATTGCGACGACATCGCCGGCACGCCATTCAACATCAGCTGCCCCGCAGAGTTGTTGATTCCCGCGGCGGGGAGTGACGACAACACCCGCCCCATCGGCGGAACGTTGCTGGTCGGCCCGAACGATGTGGGCTCGGTCCAGGCGTCGATCTTCTTCGACTACGACGACCGCGTGTACGCCTTCATCCTCCTCGCGAACGTGGTGCAGTAGGCGGAGCGAGGCGGAGCGCCTCGTTGACCCCGAAACTGCGGCAACGCCCCGCGACTGCGCCGCCACCGGCGATTTAGTGCTCCTCGTGCCATTGCTGCCCCAACCCCGGCAGATCCGGGTCCAGAGCGAAGGGCGCCCCCTCCATGCCTCCGTGCTCGACCATCGCGAAGTCATCCCCCTGGGGACGACCGAAGCGGGTCTTGTCCAGCTCGACGAGCACCGCCTGGGCCGGACGCTCGGGCACGCGCTCGACGGCAAGGTGCACTGCCGCCACGAAGCGCAGCGGGTCCCCCGGTCCCGGCGGAGGCGCGAGGACCAGCAGCGCGCTCTGGGAGCCCACGACCAACTTCTGAAGCCGCGCCCAGCGCCCGCCATGCCCTCCTGGCCCCACCCAGTCCAACACCACCAGGTGAAAGGCTTGCCAACGAAGCAGGTAGTCAGCGCAGCGCAGCGCCTCCAAATCACTCTCCGCGTGTACCTGTAGGAGGCGGGACGGCTCCACCCCCGCCCACACCGCCGACGCCACGGACAGCGCGCCTCGATGCACCCACGCCACCTGACCCCCATCCGCGGTGAGCTGAGCAGCCGCGCGCAAGGCAAGGCCGGTCTTTCCCGAGGAGGGAGGCCCGCTCAACAAGCTCGCCGCACCGCGAGGAATGCCCCCCGGCAGCAGCGCATCCACCCCCGCCACTCCCGTGGGCAGCACCCCGTGATTTGGCCGCTCGATGCGCGTCGTCCCCGGGAAGCGACGGGCAAGCAGCTCCCGCAGGGCAGCGACATCTCGAACTGGCTCAGCGAGGGCGGCAGACACATACTGATCATACGTTCAGTGCGACCGCATTCCAAGAACCAACTCCCGGACAGCACAGTGACAACTCCCAAGGCCCCGTGGTAGGCGGACCCATGCGACCAGCACAACCATGGCCTGCCGGGCTCGTCCTCCTTGCCCTGCTGAGCCCCGGATGCCCCTCGGAGCCCGCCAACGACGACGACTCCACCGTCGCCACTGACGACGACGACTCCACCGCGGCCGACGACGACGACTCCGCCACCGGCGACGACGACGACTCCAGCACCTCGAACGACGAGCCCTTGGGCCAGATCACCGCCGTGTGGTGGGCCGAGGATGCCCTCTTCGACTGGCCGGACCTCACCCTGCACGCTGTGCTGAGCCGCGACGCCGAGCTGCTGGACGCCGAGGACGCCGTGGGACGCTTGAGCCTCTCCGGCGCCGGGGTCTGGACGACCGACGCCTTCTGGCCCCTCCCCAACATCGACGAAGGCTCCTCGTTCATCGACGAAGACCTCATTGTCGACCTCGCCACCACCCAGACCCTGGATGCAGGCCTCTGGATGGCCGCCGGGGACGTGCTGACAGCCGGCCACGTCGACCTCGTCGAAGAAGCCACGGGCCTGCACACCTATGAGCAGGGACTCGAGTACGGCGCGGAAGCCGCCGAGCTCCAATCCCCCGGCGAAGCCCTCACCGTGACCTGGGACGGAGGCCCCGACGTCGCCCCCGTGGAGTTGGAGGACGCCCTCTTCCTCCCGGTCCCTCCGGCCCTGTCCTCCGTCGACCCCATGCATCCCCTCCCCCTGCGCGCCGGCGAGGACCTCGTGCTGGGCTGGACCGCCGAGGACCCCAGCAGCTCCGTCGTGATCACCGCCTACGGCCCCGACGGCGGACAGGTCCTGCGGGTCCCGGACGACGAAGGCGACGTCGTGTTCACCTGGGAGGAGCTGGCTCCCCTGGGCGGAGACGCCTCCTTCGCCGTGGCCCGGCTGCGCACCGACGACGTAGCCACCCCCCAAGGCGTGCTGACAGTGCGAGGCGTCGCCCGCCAGTACCTGTATGGAGAGCGCGTGGGCGCCTGGTCACTCGACGTACCGACCTGGCCCGTCGGCGTCGCCACCGACGTCCAGCTCGCCTGGTGGGACGGAGCCCTGACCCCCGCCGCAACTCTGGACGCGGGCCCCGACGTCACCTTCACCGGCCTCGCATCCGCCGACACCACCGCCAACCGGGTCACGGCCCAGGTGAGCGTCGCCGCCGAAGCGAGCACCGGCCCCCGTACCCTGACGGTGACGGACAGCGCTGGGAGCTTCGTCGCCACCGAGGCTGGATGGGTCGTGGCCGAGCTTCCCCACGCGGGGTTGTGCGAGGACGCGGTCGACGAGGGGGACGTGCTCGACGGCGCCTATCTCTCCGCCGATGGCGGCCTCATCGACAGCCCCTTCGACACGTCGGAGTGTGCAGACACCCCCTCGGGCCGCGACCAGGCGATCCCTGTCTCACTGCAGGCGGGCGAGCGGCTCACGGCGCGGCTGAGGCACAGCGGATTCGGCGCCACGATGTATCTGGTGGGAGGCTGCGACGACACCAACGCTGCCTTCCCCTGCGTCGCCGCCCCCAACGTGGGGCCCGAAGTGGAGCTCGTGTACCAGGCGCTCTCGGATGAAGACCTGCTGCTGGTGGTGGACTCGCGCATGGGTCCTGACGCCCTGTCGGCCGACTTCGTGGTCGACATCCGCCGCGATGGGCCCTTCCCCTTCTCTCTCGACACCGACTTCTTTTCGCTTGGCGCTCCCCTCACCGATGTGCCCGTCTGGTCCACATCGGGCGACTGGACCCAAGGCGACCTGAGCTTCGACTTCGGTCCCGACATCACCGTCTCGGACGTCACCGTGCCGGGGGGAACCGCCGACTACGCCGAAGTGGACCTCACCGTCGACAACGCCGCTGCCGTGGGGTCTCGGCCCGTCAGCATCACCACGACGGCCCTGGGCACCGTGTCCATGCCGGACGCTCTGGATGTGGGGGACTTCATCTACAGCTCGACCTGCTCGAGCGCGGACTTCCCCGTGCTCCCGGGCACCTACCAGGGCAGCACCAGCTTCGCGGCCTGGGGGGAGACGAGCGGCGAGACATGCCTCAGCTCCACCGCGGGCTCCGAGGCGCTGCTCCGCGTGGACCTGCTCCCCGGAGAGACCCTGTTCGCCACGGCCAACACCCCCGGCTGGGACGGAGTGCTCTATGTGCTCGAGTCCTGCGACCCCACCGCCTTTGCCCTGTCGTGCACCGATGCGGACGTCAGCTCGGGCACCGAATACCTGCAATGGACCGGCCCTGCGGCCGGCGGCACCGTCTGGCTCGTGCTCGACGGCGTCGACGTCGCCGATGAAGGCGAGTTCGAACTCACCCTGGAGGTGCGCCCATGAAGGCGACCGCTCCCATCCTGTCCCTCGTCCTCCTCAGCGCGTGTGTCGCGCCCGCCGAGGATCCCCTGCTGTCCTCCGAGGGCGCTCCGCGCGCCATCGACATCGCCCGCCAGCCCACCATCGTGGCGGACGGCCTCGTGGAGCTGTACTTCACGCGCCCGGGCGTGGACTCGTCCACCGGTGAGGACCCCGAGCTCGACGACGCCGTCGCACTCCTCTTCGACGAGGCCCAGACGAGCATCGACCTGTGCCTCTTCGAGTTCGACCGTCAATTCATCGTCGACGCGCTGCTCGACGCCAACGACCGCGGCATCACCATCCGCTTCGTGGGCGATGCAGACGAAGAGCACGACGACGGGTACGAGGAGTTGGCGGCGGCGGGCATCGACCTGTCCCTACGCCGCCCCAACGACCGAATCATGCACAACAAGTTCGCGGTGATCGACGGCAGCACCGTGTGGACCGGCTCGGCCAACTTCAGCGAGAACGGAATCCTGCGGAACAACAACGGCTCGATGCTGCTCCACGACCCCGACCTCGCGGCCCACTACCAGGCCGAGTTCGACCAGATGTTCAGCGATGAACTCTTCGGTCGGCGCAAGGTCGCCGTGGAGGGTCCGGGACCGCTCGTGCTCGGTGACACCGAGATCGTCAGCTACTTCAGCCCGCGGGACGAGCCGCACATTCCCCTGTTGGCGGCCCTCGACGAGGCCGACCAGACCGTGCTCTTCATGATCTTCGCCTTCACTCGCCTCGACGTGGCAGACCAGCTCATCGCGCTGCACGAGGACGGCGTCCAGGTCGTGGGCGTCTTCGACGAGTCCCAGGCCCGCGGGCGCTACTCGGTGGACGAGAAGCTGGCCCAGGCTGGGGTGCCGGTCTTCATCGACGGGAACCACAACTCCATTGGCTTCGCCGGCGGCAAGCTGCACCACAAGACGATGATCATCGACCCGCTCTCCACCTCGGAGCCGACGGTCTCGGTGGGTTCCTACAACTGGAGCAACGCCGCCAGCCACTACAACGACGAGAACATGCTCGTCATGAGCAGCGCGGAGATCGCCGCGGCCTACACCGAGGAGTTCTGCGCCATCCTCGACAGCGCCACGATCCACCCCGACTACAGCGGCACCGTGCCCGACCCCTGTGCCTCGCTCCTCAAGCAGGTGCGGGTGAACGAGTTCCTCGCCAACCCCGAGGGCGCCGACGCCGGCAAGGAGTGGGTCGAGCTCGTGAACCTCGGCGGTGCTCCGGTGGACCTGGACGGCTGGACCCTGAGCGACACCACCTCCGTGCGCCATGCGTTCGCGGACACCGTGCTCGAAGCCGGGCGATCGCTGGTGGTCGAGGCGGGCTCGGTCGGCGGGATCCCGGGAGCCACCGCGGTGGCGACGTCGGGTGCGCTCTCCCTCGGAAACAGCAAGGACCAGCTGGTCCTGCGCGACGCCGACGACTCCATCGTGGACCGGGTCGCCTGGACCGCTGCGGCGCCCGGCGTGTCCTTCAACCGGAACGAAGACGGCGACCTCGCTGGGAACTTCGTGCTGCACACCACGCTCCCCGGAGCCGTCGAGGACAGCTCGCCAGGGCTCACCGCCTCGGGTGGCGCCTGGGGCCCGACGGTCATCGTCAACGAGCTCATGCCAAACCCCGCCGGCACGGACTCCGGCAACGAGTGGGTGGAGTTGGTCAACACGGGCAACGCCTCGGTGGACCTGACCGGCTGGACGCTCGGCGACACGGCAGAGCCTGACCGCCACGTGTTCTCTGGGACCCTCGGGCCGGACGAAGCCCTCGTGCTCTTCGACAGCGGCTCCCACCCCGAGGTGCCTGGCTCGCTGACGTCCAGCAGTGGCAGCTTGTCCCTGAACAACAGCAACGAGACCCTCACCCTGCGAAACGCGGACGGGATTGTCGTGGACACGGTGGCCTGGACCGCCTCCACCTCGGGCGTCTCGCTCAACCGGGTGACCGACGCTGACCCCGCCGCCACCCTCATCGACCACGACACTGTGCTCGGCGCATCGGGCACGAGCTCTCCCGACGCCCGGGTGGACGGCAGCCCCTGGGGCCAGGTCCTGGTGGTCAACGAAGTGATGCCCAACCCCGCGGGTTCCGACTCGGGCAACGAGTACGTCGAGATCGTGAACCTGTCGGACGCGGCGGCATCCCTGGACGGCTGGACCCTCGGGGACGCCGTCAGCGCGACCCGCCATGTCTTCGACAGCACGGCGGTGATCCCGCCCGGAGGCGTGTTGGTCGTCTACGACCGCGGAGACCACAGCGCGATTCCGGGGGCCCTCAACTCATCGAGCGGGACCCTGTCCCTGAACAACGCCGCAGACACCGTGCGCCTTCTCGACGGAGACGGCGTCGCCCGAAGCGTGGTGGGCTGGTCGGGCGCCCCCTCGGGGGTCAGCCTCAACCGCGGGACCGACGGCGACCCCGACGCCCTGCTCGTGGATCACTCCGACGTGCCCGGCGCCAGCGGCGACAGTTCCCCCGGCACGCAGGTCGACGGCACGTCCTGGTAGAGACGGCTCTGCGAAGCACGCCCGACGCCTGACCGCGCGAGTGACGCCTGACCGCGCGGGCCGCCGCGGATCAGCTCGTCTTCTCGGCCTCGATGGTGTCGAGCAGCTCCGCGAAGGCCCGCAGCGCGTCGTGGGCCGAGAGTACTCCCACCACCTGGTCCCGCTTGTCGAGGACCGGCAGGGCGCCGAAGTGGCGCTCACGCATGATGTCCACCGCCTTGCGCATCGGGTCATACGTGTGCACGACGACAGGGTGCGGATTCATCACGTCCGCCGCTTCGAGCTGGTCGTCCAGCTGGTATCCGTGAGAGAGATCGACGGACGGGTCGGCCCAGTCAGGACGGCGCAGGTCGCGGTCGCTGATCCAACCAGCGAGCTGGCCACCTCCGGTCACGACCGGGATGTGGCGAATGCGCTCGCGGCGCATGCGGAAGAAGACACTGCGCACCCCTTCGTCGGGGCGGGCGGTCTGCAGCTTGCGCGTCATGTACTCGCTGACCTTCATTGCTCTCTCCAATGACGCGGCGGTGATTGAGGGCCGCGCCGTCTCCTCGAAGTGTGGCGTGTGCCACAGGTCGCCGCCCCGACATCCGTCAGGTCCGATGGGAACGCGGGTCGGCCGCGGCCCGAGGCGGTACCCTGCCGCATGCGCAACCGACCGCTCTTGCCCGCCTTCCTTCTCCTCGCGTTCCTGATGATGCTCGCGCTGCCGGCCGGGGCCGCAGAGCAGCCGAAGGTCTTCATGGGCACCTGGCTCATCGAGGTTCCGGCCGAGGTTCAGACCCAGATCGAAGAAGCCGAGGAGAAGGCCAAGGCATCTGAGGGCGAGACGGGCCCCGAGGCCGAGATGGCCGCAGCCATGCTCGAGATGATGATGGTCCTCACCACCATGGAGATGGAGTTCAGCAAGGACGCCATCGTGATGCGGGCCGGCGGCGAGGAGAAGGAGCGGGCTACCTGGCACGCGTCCAAGAACACCGACGGCACCTACGTGCTCACCGTCGTCGAGACCGACGGGAAGGACAGCCCTGCCACCGCGACCATCACGGGAGACCGGCTCACGATTCAGGAGGGTGACGGCGAAGCCCTCGTGTTCATCAAGCAGAGCGGCGCGAAGAAGCCCTCCGGCGAGACGAAGAAGCAGACCAAGCAGACCAAGAAGAGCAAGAAGGGCTCTCCGGCCAAGACCATGGCCCCCGAGAGCGGCTCGTCGGACAAGGGCTCTACCGGCGGCATGTAGCTCCACTCGGCCCCCCGGCGCCCGGAGACCGGGGAGCGAGGCGCCCCAGTCAGCCCGAGGGCCTCACGTCCCGGAGAAGCCGCTCACGCGGCCTCGGACTTCAGCCGCTCCACCTCTTCCTCGCTGATCTCCAGCTTGGCTTCGGACCCGAACCAGACGAACGGGATGCCCGGCTCGCGATAGAGGTGCCGCGGGATGCTCTCGGCGAGCTGGGCGTGCAGGGTCGGCAGCTCGCTCCAGTGCAATCCATGCTGGCTGTGATGGGCGGTGTGGTAGCCGAGGTTGCCCGTCGCCAGGTTGTACAGGGGATGCAGGATGTTGTAGCTCGCCTCGTTGTGGTCCTGCGTGACGAGCCCGGCGTGGTGGAAGTAGGTGGCCCAGGCCGTGAGGTAGAGCGACAAGGCCATGGGCACCGCGAACACCCAGAGGGCGTTCCAGGGGTTGAGCGCGAAGAGGCCGCCCAACAGCACCAGCTGAAGCAGCCCCATGCGCACGAAGGTGCGGCGCGCGCGCGGGTACTTGCGGCCCACGACCCATGCCCGTGGGTAGGCGGTCAGAGCCGTCATGAACGAGTACTCGAACTCGCCCATGGTGCTGCCATCCGCCCGCATCCAGCGGGACTCGTCCTTCTGCTGGTCGAGATAGTTCACGTGGTGGCCGACGACGTGGTGCAGGAACCAGGTGTGCGAGGTCACCCCGGTCAGGAAGCCGAAGACCAGCTCGAGCAGGCGATTCGGCAGCCACTTCTTGAAGGTGGGCCGGTGCTGATGGTGGTGATTCCAAGAACAGACCCACCCCTTGGGGATGGCCATGGCCGCGCACCACACGATGGGCACCCACCACGAACTCGCCAGGGCGAAGACCGAGAGGTCGAGGGCGAACACACCCACGAACAGGGCGACGGGCAAGCGGTCGACGGAGTGCCTGAAGATCTGCATGGCGGCGGACGCTATCAGGTTGGAGGCCCCCCGAGCGGGCCGAGCCGACCCCGACATCTCCGCGCCCAAACAGCGACGCAGGCCTGAGTCACGTCGAGACGGCCCCGCCTCTTGGCATACTCCGGCGCGGAGGTGCGCGGTGGCGGAGCAGCAGATGGACGATCGGGACTGGGGAGTCCTCCTCCGCGCGATCCGCCAGGGAAACTGTGTCTTGCTGTTGGGCAGTGAGGTTGCCGACGCAGAGGGTGACAGCGCAGACAGCCGCCTCGCCCAGGAGCTGGCGATGGAGCTCGCCCGCCCCCCCTTGGATGCCCGGAACCTCGCGGGGGTGGCCCAGCAATACGTCGCGGAGTTCGACCGGGACTACCTCGAGACCGAGGTCGACCGCTTCTACCGTCAGATGGCCTCTCAGAGCAGCCTGCGGTCGCCCATCCAGTCCCTCGCCGAGCTTCCCTTCCCCATGGTGATCACGTCGCGACACGACCGCCTGCTCGAAGAGGCCCTCGCCGATGCGGGGCGGGCTCCCCTCGTGGAGCACTACCACTTCCGGGGGGGCGGCAAGGACTACGTCGACGAGGGCTCGACGAAGAACCCCCTGCTGTACTACCTGCACGGGCACCTGGACGACATCTCGTCCCTGGTGCTCACCGACGACGA
>JAGSHC010000292.1 GCA_023954745.1 Deltaproteobacteria bacterium
GCGCTCCAGCCGAGGAGCTGCGCCATCCGCGCTCCGACATCCGCGACGCAATTGGCGCCCATGTCTCGTGACCGCAGGATGAGCTGGGTGCGGCGCCTCATGACGTCCACGATCGTGCATGCGAGCTCATTCTCGACGGCATGGTCGACCTCGGCCCACAGGTAGGGGAGCTCAGGGTCGATGCGAAGGCCCAGGCGTTCGTCGGCGCGTGCCCGGTCGATGATGCCCGGCCAGCGGCCGCCGTACGTGCGCCTGAGGTGGTCCGCGACGTCACGGCCGAACTCCGAGGCGATCGTCTCGTCGAGGGCGCGGCCCTGGACTCCCATGCTGCTGAGCTCCCCGCGTCGTCGCTCGACCCCCACGCCCCCAGGCAGTCGCACGGCTCCCGTGGGAGAGCGTCCGATGTGCATGCCGTCTGACGCGAGTCGTTCGGAGATCCGATCGACCACTTCCTCGGCCATCAGGCGGTAGGTCGTGAGCTTGCCGCCCGCGACACTGACGAGGCCGTCGTCGTCGAGGACCACCTCGTGATCCCGCGGGAGCTCACGCGTGTCGTCGTCTCCCCCGGTGAGCAGCGGCCGCAGACCCGCCCAGCTCCCAATGACGTCGTCTGGTCCGAGGTCGGCCTGAGGAAATGCGCGGTTGAGGTGCTCCAAGAACGAGGTGACCTCGTCCCCCGTAGCCCGTACCCGGTCGTAGTCACCGCTGTAGTCGGTGTCCGAGGTCCCGACGAAGACGCTCTCCTCCGTGGGGATCGCGAAGATGAAGCCATCGTCAGTGCGCAACATGACCGTGGCGTCGAGAGGCAGCCGGTCGCGACGGAGGACGATGTGGGTGCCCTTCGTGGGCCGGAGGAGCCGGGCCCGTTGCCGCTTCAACCCCAGGGTGCGGTCTGTCCATGGGCCCGTCGCGTTGACGACCACGCGTGCACTCACGCTGTGACTCACGCCCGTGAGAGCGTCCTTGGCGTGCGCTCCGGTGACCTGTCCCCGCTCCGTAAGGAATCCCTCGACCCGCATGCGGGGGAGGACCCATGCCCCAGCTTCGTGAGCGGAGATTGCGGTCTCGAGGACCAGCCGCGCGTCGTCTGTGGCGCAGTCCCAGAAGACGACTCCTCCGTCGAGCCCATCGTCCGTGAGGCCGGGGAACTCACGCCTAGCCGCGGCGCCACGAAGGGTTCGGTGGCGCGCCGGGACCCGAAACATGGCGAGGGTCTCGTAGATCCAGAGCCCGAGCCCGACCATCCACAGGGGACGCGGCTTCTTGCGGTACACCGGGAAGAAGAAGGGCATGGGCCGAACGAGATGCGGCGCCAGGGTCATGAGCCGGGCTCGCTCAGACACCGACTCGAGCACCAGTCGTACGTTGCCCTGCTCCAGGTACCTCAGCCCGCCATGGACCAGTTTGCTGGACGCCGAACTCGTGCCGGTCGCCAGGTCCCCGGCCTCGAGCAGCGCGACCTTGAGCCCCCGCATCGCAGCGTCCCGCGCAACCCCAGTCCCGGTGATGCCGCCGCCGATGACCAGCACGTCGAAGTGCTGCGACGACAGCTCTCCTACCCGCTCGTTGCGGGTCGCCAGGCTGAAGGGTGGGGAGGCGGGGGAGGGGAGCGAGGCGGCCACGACGCAATCCCGCCAGTCGGCTGGCGCGCCGTCAAGGGCGCACCGGTGCTCAGCGTGCGAAGCGGTCTGCGATCACCGACCGAAGGGGTGCCCACCGAGTCCCGACAACACGGCCGCGCCCACGGACGCGGAGCCCACCATCAGCAGGCCGAGCCCCGCGAGGGCGGTGGCAGGTCCGCCGGCCATCCAGAGCAGTCCGAGCAAGGAGAACGCGAGGGCGCCTGCGACCAACGACCCAGCGCGGCCCCGCATGCTCTCGGGCAGCGGGAGGCGGTCTCCCAGAGCTTCGCAGACCCCCGTGAGCCCCACCAGCCAGACCACGGACGTGGCGAGCAGGATCAATGGCCAGGCAAGGAAGCCGACGATCGTGAGCCCCAGGAGTATCAGGAGGAGGAACAGGCCTGCTGTGACCAGGCCTCCCACCAGGAGTGACGCGCCTGGAGACGCCTCGACGGTGCGTCGGAGGTTGCGGGAGCGCTCGGGCCACGTCGACAGGAAGAGGAGCCCGAGAACGACGAGGCAGACCGAGCTCGCCGCCCAGCCAACCACCCGGCCGACCTTGAGCGCGGTGGAGTGCTCGCCGATGCCCGTCGTGCGGCGGGGGCTCTCGGCCTTCTCGAGGATCCGAGCGGCCGCGTCCACATTACCGTCGACCCCCACCGTGGACCCAGCCACCTTCGCTGCGTCCGCCTGGTGAAGAGCCCCCAGGACGTGCACAGCATCACCATCCACGGTCGCGTTCGGCCCCAGAGTCAGGCGTCCTCCAATGACCACGACGTCGCCGCGTACCCGACCATCCACGTCGGCATCGGCGCCGATGACCACCACGTCGCCAGCGACGTCCTCCCCCGTGAGCACCTTGACCTCGTGGCCAATGGCGACGCGGTCGAGGTCGCCAGCCTCCGAGGGGGAGGGGAGGGAAATGCAGGCGAGCACCAACAGTGTGGTGCAGAGAGTCAGGAGCTTGTTCATCGGGGCACCTCCGCGCGAACCAGGAATGTGCGAAGCCCAAACGCAATGGCCCCGAGCAGGGCGACGCACACGATCATGAGTGAGGGAATGACGGCCGCGGCGACTTCGGCCGACGGCAGTAGGTGGCTGGCAAAGACGACGACATCCTTCACCCCGAGGACCCAGCTCTTGAGGAGCGCGAGAGGGCCGCGGGTGATGACGAGTCCCACCAGCAAGGTCGCGAGCACCACGTCGAGCAGGGCGAACACACCGACGCCGCGCCGCAGGCCGCCAAAGACCTGCAGCCACCCGGCCGGGGGGGCCACGGTGGCAGGCGTCCACTGGGCGACGGCGGCAGCCGCAAGGTCAGCGGGTGCTTCGTAGGCGTGACGATCCAGGGCGGAGAAGAGGGAGGCATATCCGCCGGCGAGGTCGGCGAACGCGGCGTCGGACTCCATCATCCGTTCGGCGCGTTCGTTCTCTTCGTCGGAGAGGGAGCCGTCGACATACCGCTGGGCGAGCATCTCGAGCTCGTCCAAGGGTGCGTCGGCGTCACCCACCGCGTCGTGACCCGGTGGGGCGGCGAAGGTCTCTACCTTCTCGAGTTCGTCGGTCATGGCGTGATCCCCTTTGCGAGGAGGGCGGCCTGCATCTTCTTGCGGGCCCGGAAGAGGCGGTTCATTACGGTTCCTTCAGGAATCCCCAGGTGTTCTGCGATCTCGCGGTAGGTCATGTGGTCGTAGTGGTAGAGCACGATGATCTCGCGATAGATGGCGCCCAGGTCCTCGAGGGCGACCTCGAGCGCCTCGTTGAGTCGCTGCTGATGCACCAGCGAGTCGGGCGCGCGCCGATACAGGTTGGTCCCCTCGGTGGCGATGGGGGCAGCATCCCGCTCTTCATCGAGCTCGTAGGACGGCCTGCGCTTGCGGTGACGGTCGATGCACAGGTTCCGGGCGATCCGGTAGACCCACGGGCTGAACGGCCTCGTTGCGTCGTAGGTGCTGATGCGCGCCAGCGCTTTGACCATCGCTTCCTGGGCCACTTCTGCTGCGTCCTCTCGGTTCCGGAGCAGGCGCAATGCCAGCCCGAACAAGCCGTTTTGATAGCGCTCCATCAGAGCCTGGGCGGCGGCGCGGTCACCGCTCTGTACGGCCAAGGCCAGCTGTTGATCACTCATCGACTTCATGTCTACGCAGGGGCCTCGAAGCTATTTCCTTGTGGACGCAATTTCTTGAATGCCGGCAGCAGGGAGCATACTTTTAGTGTGAAGGGGTCCGAAGTCGATGCCCACCCGCAGCTCGGATGACAACGGGCGAAGCCAGAAGTTGAAGTCCTACGACAGCAAGGACTACAGCGAGAACATCGAGTTTCCGGTCGAGTTGGTCGACCGTGACGGCGTCGTGCGTCGGTATTCCTACGAAGAGTCCCTGGCGGTGTATCACCGGCGGATTCAGAGCGCGCCGTGGCGCTACTCCGACGAGCTTCTCATCCGGGCGGAGATCGGTCACTGCACACGGAGGATCGATCAGATCAAGCGCTCTCACCAGGAGCGTGCGGCCTCCGGAGTCCACCCGCCGAGCTTGAACCCTCGCGCCTCGTTGGGCCAGGGGTATGACCTCCTACGACGCTTCTACCGTAGCGCTCTGCGGGATCGGGGCCTGGCGGTGGACGGTGAGCTCCCCATGAAGCTGGCGCTGTTGGAGGACCGGCCCGACTGCCGGACCTACCATGTGGGGTTCGGCAGCGGACGCAGCGAGCATCTCCTGTACGTCTACCCCTTCGACCGCGCGTCGGACTCAGACCCTCGCACCGCCTACCAGACGGCTCGGAGCCGCTATCGGGGCCAGGTGCCCGGCGCGGGCATCGAGAGGCTCCTGCTGGAGGAAGAGACGCCTGAGGCCGGATATCTACTGACGGGCGCCTCCGAGGTCGTGCACGCGCTTTCGGCCCTGGCGCGTGAGCTCCATTCGGGGGGAGGGTCGACCACCGGTCCCGCAGACCACGCGACGGAGAGCCCCCTGGACTGGATCGGCGCGGACCTCGGTGCCCGGTCCGACGACGACGACGCTCCTCGGACCTCCTTCGACCTCGGAGTCGCCGCGCTCCGCGCCGAGCGGACCGACGAGGCAGTCGACCACCTCAGAAATGCAGTGCAGGAGAACCCCTGGCACCGGGAGGGCTACCTCGCTCTGCTCGCCGTGCTCGACGGCGCTGGCCTCCATGACGAAGCCGAGATGTACGGCACCATGGCCGCTCACTACCTCGCGGATGACGGGCTCGTGAAGTACCGCCGGGGCATCAACATGGTGCGGCAGGGCCGGATGGCTGAAGCCGTCGAGTCCTTCGACGAGGCGGGGGTCCTCGACGACTCGCTCTACCAGTCGAGCTACTTCGCGGCCCACGTCCTCCTTGCGCGCGGGGCGGACCTGGATGGGGCGATTCACCGGATGAAGACGGCAGTGAAGACAGCTCCCCCCGAGCTGGGCCTGGATCGTCTGCTCCGCTCCCTCAAGAACGCCCGAATCCTGCGCTGGGTCCTGCGCTCGGCGGGACTGAGCGCGGCGCTGATGTCGGTGATTCTCGTCAGCCGGGGCTACGCCTGGGGTTGGTTTGTGGGGCTGGCCGGCGTGGCGATGTTCACTGGGGCGCGGGCGCTGACGGCGGCGCTGGCTCGACTGTTGGTCCAGCGGCGGGTGATGGACCCGACCTCGAGTCCGTCGAGCGACTGAGGGCGTCGATCCCCTCGGTGAGGACGAGCTGAGAGAGAGCGAGGAGGCTCGGCGCGGCATCGCTCCCGGCGATCACCCACGTCTCGTTCCCGTCGTCCCAGACGAGCAGCGCGAGATCGCCCACGTCGAAGGTGGCGCGCTCCGGGTGCGCGCGCTCGATGATTCGAGCCTGAGGCGGGAGCGTGAGCGTTCGACTCACCCGGTGCACGGACGCCCAACGACCCCGCCAGCGAAACATCCAGGTTTGAAAGGGCAGATCGTCGCCGCCGATGGAGAGGCTTCCCTCGAGGCGGGGACGGTCTCCAGGACCGGGTGACGCGCTCGTGTGGGCGGGAATCAGCGAGTCGTGCACGGAGATGAGGTTTCGGAAGGCGTGGGACGGATCGGGGCCGTCCACGAAGGCCACCGTGAACATCGCAAGGAGGCCGAGGCATCCTGCGAGGATCACGACCAGTCGCACCGGGTTCGTGGACTCGGAGACTCGGGTCATGGGGTGGGCTCCTGCGCGATGAGGTCGAGGGGATCGACGGCGACCATGGCCAAGGGGAGCGAGGGGACGACGTGGACCTCGCGGTCCGACCCCACCGCCACATAGTGGCCTTCCCCTACGGGGAGTGCGTCGCCCACGCGGAGGAGGCGGGAGTCGCCGCCCTCCAGCGTCACGAGCACCCGCAGGGCGGACTCGCCGAGGCCGTAGTCCACCGGGGGCCCATGGATCGCGCGGAGGCTCTCCAGGCTGGCGAGAGCGGCGACCACCGCCCGGGCGCGCTGGGGCCTCGCTGCGACCTCGTCGCCGTCGGGGGTGCGTACGCTCCAGGTCTCATCCCGATGCAGCAATGTGTATCCCGCCGGGTCCTTGTCGACGAACAGCACCTCGGACACGTCGTCAGGCCCGAAGTCGGACCACAGTGACGGAGCAATCGCTGGCGGCTCGCTCGGCTCTTCCGCGTCGGTGGGCGCGGTGATCCACAGAGCGAGGAGGAGCCCGACGAAGACCAAGGTCAGGAGGAGGAGGGCGGCTCGCTGCACGAGGGCACCTTGATCGGCGGGCCCCGGCGGTGTCAAGAGGGATGCTTGACAGGGTGGGGGCTGTGTCTAGGGTTCTGCCGCCCGCGGCGCTCGCCCGGTGCACGGAGCGGACATGGCAACGGAAGCGACCCCCGACCTCGTTGAACCCGAGGTTCTCATCCCGGACGAAGCGCCCCCCGGCGCGGCGGACGAGATGCCCACCGACGACCCCACGACCATCCCCCCCGAGGAGCCCGCGGCGGCGTCGGCGGCCGAGGATGCGGAGCCTGAGCCGGCGCCCCCTCCGCCGCCGCCAAAGCGCACGATGGTCGACATCCTGCGGGATCAGTTGGCGGACAAGGAGAAGCAACTCCACGACTACATCGCTGCCTACAAGGACGCGAAGCGGGACATGGACGAGCGAATGGCGCGGACCAAGCGTGACCGCGAGAAGGTCATCGATCGCGACCGGAAGCAGCTCGTCGGGAGCCTGCTCGAGGTGCTCGACAACCTCGACCGGAGCATCGCCGCCATGGCGGACTCCGCCGGGATCGACGGGCTTCGCATGGTCCACCGTCAGTTTTCCGATGTGCTCGTTGGCTTCGGCGTGGAGCGCATGAGCGCCATGGGCACGCTCTTCGACGCGAAGCTGCACGAAGCCATCGGCGTGGTGCCCGCCCATGGCGGCCAGCGCGACCAGGAGATCATGCACGTCGACCGGGCTGGCTACCTCTTCAAGGGTGAGCTGCTGCGGCCGGCCCGCGTCGTGATCGCCTCGGCGCCCTGAGGGTGATCACCGCTCGGACGGTCCTCTCTCCGCGGGCTCTCCGCGCGACTGCCGTCGTCGTGGCCCTCGTTCTGGGGGGCTGCGCCGCGCTTCGGGGGGGCGCGAAGCACGAAGAGACCGACGTCGCTCCGGTCGTGGTGGTTCAACCGCCCGACGCTGCCGGCCCGGCCACCGTGGCCTCCGCGCCGGCGTTCGACC
>JAGSHC010000158.1 GCA_023954745.1 Deltaproteobacteria bacterium
CCATCGTCGTGAAGGCCTACGCCAACGGGAACAAGAACCCGAAGGCGCACATGCAGGCCGTCAAGGTCGACCTCGCCCACGCCTCGGCGCCCAACGACCGGAACCCCCAGTTCCTGCGCAACGAGGAGCTCCGTGAGCACCTCAAGGTGACGGACTGCTCCCAGGTCTCCGACGGTGGCGCCGCACTGATCCTCGCCAGCGAAGAGGGCCTGCGTCAGCTGGGCATCAGCACCGACGACTGCGTGGAGCTGCTCGCCTACGGACACGCCACCGGACCCCTCGGCCAGGTGGGCGACTACCGCGAGCTGGGCATCACCAAGAAGGCCGTCGCCGAGATGTACGCGCACGCGGGCATCTCCGCCAGCGACGTCGGCGTCGCCGAGGTGCACGACTGCTTCCACGTCACCGAGGCGTTGATGACCGAGGCGCTCGGCTTCGCGGCTGCGGGCCAGGGCGCCAAGCTGGCGGTGGACGGTGCCACTGGCATCGACGGCTCCATCCCCGTGAACACGGGCGGCGGCCTCATCGCCTTCGGTCACCCCGTGGGCGCCACGGGCGTGAAGCAGGTCATCGAGGTGACGCGCCAGATCAAGGGCCAGGCGGGTGACTACCAGATCCCCAACGCCCCCAAGATCGGCGTCACCGCCAACATGGGTGGCGATGACCGCACGTCGGTCGCCATGGCGTTCCGCGGCTAGACCCGGCTGGAGAGACACTCTCGCTCGAAGCCCCATCGCATCTCCGAGGTGCGGTGGGGTTTCGTCGTTCTGGGAACATCGCGAGCTCCTCAGGCGTTCTGTTCGTGTGAAAACGACACAAACACGCCAACCGAGACCGGCACAGACACCACGAGCGAGGCCGGTACAGACAACACCGCCGAGGTCCGACCGGCTCCTGGGCGCCCTCCTCGGAGCAGCCGTCGGGGACGCCCTCGGTCTCCCCGCCGAGGGGCTGAAGCCCGCCACCATCGCCCGCAGTTTCGAGCCCCTGGACCGGTATCGCCTCCTGGGGTCCGTCGGCCTCGTCTCCGACGACACCGAGCAGAGCGTGCTCATCGCCACCGCCCTCTGCGGCGAGACGGACGATGACGTGGTCGTCAGGAGGTTCCGCCGCTCGATGGTGGGCTGGTTCTGGCGTCTGCCGTTCGGGATTGGGCTCTCGACCCTTCGGGCCTGCCTCAAGCTGAGTCTTGGGCGCAGCACGTCCGGCGTGCGCTCCGCGGGAAACGGCGCCGCGATGCGGGCTCCAGCCCTGGGCGTAGCCCTCGCCAAGGAGCCGGAGCGACGACGCGCCCTCGGACGCAGACTGGCCGAGGTCACCCACACCCACCCCGCCGGCATCGACGGCGCCCGGTTCTGCGCCGAGCTCGCGGCGCTGTGCGCGCAGTCCGACGGGAGCGAGATGGGGACGGCGCCGAGTCGCTGGACGGCGATGCGGCAAGCGGCCCTGCAGATGGGCGACCCTCAGATGGTCGAGGCGGTCTGCCGAGCCGGGGAGCTCGCGGAGTCCGGCGCGAGCCCCGAGGAAGTCAGGGCGACGCTCGGGACCACGGGGTGGGTCGTCCACAGCGTGGGGATCTGCGCGTGGGCGTTCGTCGCCCACGAGGGAATGGACGCAGTGCGCGCCGTCATTCGCGCCGGCGGTGACACGGACACTCACGCTGCCATCGTCGGTGCCTGGATCGGCGCCCTCCACGGCCCCGACATCCTCCCCCGCGCGCTGGTCACCAACCTTCAGCCCGGCCCCTTTGGTCGCGCGCACATCGAGGCCCTCGCCGCGGCGGTGGAGAGCGACGCCCCTCCACCCCGCTTCTCGGCCACCCTGGCGCTGCTCCGGAACCTCAGCCTCTACCCGGTGGTGATCGCCCACGTCCTGTGGCGCCTCGTGCGGCGCTGATCCAAGAGGAAACGCCCGCCCCGGCGAACCGGGACGGGCGTTCAAACCCTCCGAGTCGGCTCCGAAGAGCCGAGCGAACCTCTGTCTACTGGCCGCCGCCGCCGCCGGGGCCGGCGCAGTCGAGCACTCCGACATCGAAGCACTCGCCGGACTGACCGGTGCCGTCGCACGTCCCGCCGGACACCTGGCCCGACTGGGCGCTCGTGACATCCACCGCGTCGCAGAAGCCGTTGGCTCCGGCGCTGCTCTGGACGGTCACGTCGACGCCGGTCGGAACGGGGACGCAGAAGTCGCCGGTCTGCTCGACCACGGTGGCGAAGATGCGGGTGTCGGGGAAGGCCTGGTCGAACACCTCGATGACCTGGTTCGCGCCGGGCTCGTTGCCGAACCAGAGCTCACCGCTGGCGCAGGCGACACCCGAGTAGGGGCGCATGACGACCACGTTGGGGCATCCGCTCTGGCACTCGGGCATGCCGGGCTGGGCGTAGATCTGGACGGGGATGAAGCCCTGCTGCTGTCCGAGCTCGCCTTCGACCACCGAGACGGTGTTGTTGAAGAAGACCGGGGTCGTGATGCAGAAGAAGCCCTGGGCGTCCGTCTCAGCCTGTCCACCGCTGGTGGCGGCGACGATGGCGTTGGCGATGGGCTGACCCTGGCTGGTGACCACGATGCCGCTGAGGCAGGTCATGATCTCCATGTTGACTTCGCCGATGTCGACGCAGTTGGTGCCGCCACCCTGGGTGCAGGTGCCCTGCCCCGAGGGGATGGTCACCGGCTGGGTGCGCGTCGTCGCCATCTGGCCACCGACGGAGTAGCTGATCTCCAGCCACACCTGCTCGCCGTTCTTGACCTCGAGGCAGAAGTCGCCGTTCTGGTCGGTGCGCGCGGTGGTGGTGCTGATGTAGGTGATGCCCACGGCGCGGACGGTGGCGCCGGAGCGGTCCTGGCCGTCCGCCGTGTTGATGGAGCCGGTCACGCAACCGTGCGTGGGGAGCGGCTGGTCGCAGTTCCAGGTGGAGAAGTGCGGCGCGTCGAACTCGACGGAGAGAACACCGTCGACGTCGATGACGAGACCCACCGTCTCTTCGATCCAGCGACCCTCGACCTCGTCGTAGTTCCACATGGGAATCTCGTCGCCCACGTTGTAGGCGTCGGCCGTGAGGCTCTGCAGGGGCAGGACCACCGGAGCCGGGGACTCGCTCGCCAGGTTGAGCTCGTTGCCGTCGGCGTCGCTCAGGTTCACCTGGAACATGCCGAAGGACTCGAGCCGCTGGAACTCGCCGTTGGCGTCGATGGCAGTGAAGTCGCCCGGAGTGGCGTTGATCTCGTTGCCGGCCTCGATGTCGGACCAGTCGGACTCGAGGTCGTAGAACGTGGCTTCGACGTTGATGGTGCCGGTGTACGCGTTGCCCGAGGCATCCACGAAGCCGCCGGCGGGGAGGGCGACCGTGGGGCCACCAATCTCGATCTCGAAGGTGTGACCGTCGGCAGCGTCGAAGCTGTTCTCGTAGTCCACCTCGGCGAGGGTGATGAGCACCATGTTCTCGATCTCGTCGAGAATCTCGATGGGGGTGCTGTTCTTCGCGAAGCCCGACTTGCTCACGTTCACGGAGACGCGCTCAGTTGGCGTCATGTCCGCGATGAAGAAGCGGCCGTCGGAGTTCGTGGTGCCGGTCATGCCGGCCGCCTCGACAGTGGCGCCAGCGATGGGCTGACCCGTCGCGTCCCGCACGACGCCCGTCAGGGCGGTCTGGAGGGTGTTGACGTCGTCGTCGTCGTCGTCGTCACCGGTGTTGTTGTTGCCGCCGTCGTTCCCGTTGAAGGGATCGTTGCTGCCGTCGAACGCAGGGCCGCCGCATGCGGGCAGAGCCAGCAGACCGGCCGCAGCCAGCACGAGCAGCAGGTTGCTCTGGGTGTTCTCGAAGAGGTTCATCTCGGTTCTTCCTTCCTGCCCAGCCGGTCCCGGCGGGGCATCTGTGTCGAGCGGAGGGTTCCTCGACGCTGACTTTCTACGTTGTGGCTTCTGCCCGGGTCAACGGCTCATTGACAGTCCCCTGACAAGGCTCAGCAACTCACTGAAATCACTGCGAATCCCGGCGGTCACAACTCGGTCACAACAACTACGAAACTGTGGTCACGCCCAGGAAACGGGCCTTCCTTGCTCCTGACCACCTCCCGTGCGCCCGCTGGAGAAGACTGCGATCCATCAGTTCTTGGAGTTCAGATGCCCCGACAACCCCGATTCCTCTTGCGTGTCCGAGCCCTCACGTTGCTCATGCTCGCCAGCTTGTTTCTGCTCGCCACGCCCACCACGGCCGAGGCCGGTTGGAGCTCCGGCCTCCGTCCTCTTTGGGTCAGTCTTGGGGGCGCGGGTGGAGGCGGGATCTCCACCGACCAGGGCCACGGCTACGCCAGTCTGACCGTGGGACTGCGTCTCATTCCCATCGTTCCCGAGGTGACCATCCGTGAGGGGGTCAGCGGACGAGGCTCCACGCTTCTTCATCACCACGGCAACATCGCGCTCGGTGCCCGGCTCCTACTGCCGGGCTTGCCCTTCCTCCGGCCCAACGTGCGCTTCGCCTTCTCCCACCGCCACGACGCCCCCATGGACGTGTTCGAAGCCAAGCCGCTGGCCGTCATCTTCGGGACCGCCTCGGGCATCACTCACCGCTCGGGCTTCGAGACGGGAGCCGGAATCGAGTTGAGCTTTGGCCCCAAGAAGATCGTGGGCGCCTACGTGCAGGGCACACTGGTCGTGCTCCCGCCGGCCCAGCAGGATCTCGTCACCGGCCTCGTGGAGGCGGGAGTGTCTTTCTCCATTGGCCCTCCGCGTCCTTGACGGCAGGGGCGCCGCCCGGTGATGCTGAAGATCGAGGTCGGGACCATCAGCGGTCCGACCATCCTCTCCCCGCACGACCTGCCACCTCAACTCCGCCATGGCGTGCTCGAGGCTCAGCGTGAACCGGAAGCAAACAATGAAGATGGAGGACGGCTCGTCGTCTGGGCGAGCCCGTTGTCGTCGCCGGTGGGCGCTGTGAAGCGCACCTGCAAGAAGTGCAGTGAGGAGTGGGTCGCCGACCCGGTCGAGGCCGACTTCTTCCGCGGTAAGGGCACCTCAGTCCCCCGCATATGCACGTCCTGCAGAGCAGAGTCCCGCAAGTTCCAGGACGCCGTCCTCGCCTGCAGCAAGTGTGAGACGGAGTTCGCCTGGCCGAAGGAGATGGCGCTCTACGCCACGATGTTCGACTGGAAGGAGCCACACCGCTGCCCCGGCGGCTGCGACGGCGACCGCAGTGAGATCAGGCGCTTTCGTGGGGACATGTATGCCGTCGCCCCGGTCTGGTTGCGCAAGGTCGAGGACATCGACCTGGACGCCGAGCCCCCGCCGGACTTGACTCCCGAGCAGCGTCTCCGCGAGGTGAAGGTCCCCAAGCTGGACGAGCTCTTCAAGGGTCTGGGCAGTGGGATGAGCGGGGGCCCCAGCTTCGGCGACCTGCCCCGGCGCAGCTCGCTGGACGACGCCGTGCTGACGCCGAAGGAAGAGGACGACCTGCCTCCTGAGAACCTTCCGTCGCCGGAGAGCCTCTTCTCGAACCTCAAGAAGAGCTGATCAGGCTGCGTCGGTACGGGCCCGGCGCCTTCCAGCCCAACAGTTCGAGCGCCGTGGCGGCCACGTTGGCGAGCCCCGCGTCCGCGATGTCGTTTCGCAGGCCGAGGCGTCCGGTGGGCTCGGCGAGGTAGAGCGGCACCTTGTTGACGGTGTGACTGGTCAACGGGGTGCTCTTGTAGGCCCCCGTCTTCTTGTCGATCTGGAGCATCTGGTCGGCGTTGCCGTGGTCCGCGGTGATGAGCGCGGCGCCACCAAGCCGGGAGAGCACGGGGAGAACCCGGGCCAGGGACAGGTCCAGAGCCTCCACCGCCAACACCGTGGCGTCGAGAGACCCCGTGTGCCCCACCATGTCGCCGTTGGCGTAGTTCACGCGCAAGAACCGGGGCGGTGCCGGACGCCGGAGTACGGAGAGGATGGCGTCGCTGATCTCCGCAGCCTTCATCCAGGGGCGCTCCTCAAAGGGGACCAGGTCGGATGGAATCTCCAGGTACTCCTCGAGCGAGTCGTCGAACCGCCCGCTGCGGTTGCCGTTCCAGAAGTACGTCACGTGGCCGTACTTCTGGGTCTCGGAGCACGCCCACTGCGTCACCCCGGTCCGCGCCAGGTACTCCCCCATGGTGTCGTCGATGGCGGGCGGCGTGACGAGGTACCGGGGTGGGATGTGCAGATCCCCGTCGTATTCCATCATCCCCGCGAAGCGGACCTCGGGGACGCGCCCGCGGTCGAAGGCGGCAAACTCCGCCTCGGTGAAGGCGCGGCTGATCTCCTGCGCCCGGTCTCCCCGGAAGTTGAAGAAGATGACCCCGTCGCCGTCCTCGATGGGACCCACCGGCTTCCCGTCGCGACACACGGTGAACGACGGCATGAACTGGTCGACCACCCCGCTCTCGTCGCGGAAGGTCTGGACTGCCTCCCTCGCGGTCGCGAACGGCCGCGCCTCCCCAAGAACGTGCGCCTCCCACCCCCTCCGCACGATGTTCCAGTCGGCTTCGTAGCGATCCATGGTCGTGACCATGCGCCCTCCACCGCTGGCGACCTCGGCCTGGATCCCGCGCGCTCGCAGTCCCGTGAGGACCTCCTCGAGCCGTTCCAGGTAGACCAGGGCAGAGCGTTCATCGACGTCCCGCCCATCGAGGAGCGCGTGCACGAACAGGCGCTTCGCCCCGTCCTGCGCCGCGCGGAGCAGCATCGCGTGGAGGTGGTCCTGGTGGCTGTGCACATTGCCGTCGCTCAGAAGACCGATGAAGTGCAGGGCACCGGCGTTGGCGCAGGGGGCGACGACCTCCTTCCACACAGCGCCGTCGTAGAGCGAGCCCGTCCCGATCGCCTCCTCCACGAGCTTCGCGCCCTGATCGAATACGCGACCCGCCCCCAAAGCGTTGTGCCCCACCTCGCTGTTCCCCATGTCGCCATCACTCGGCATCCCCACGTGGGTCCCGTGGGCGAAGAGGCTGGTCTTCGGGCCCTGGGCGAGCCGATCGAGCGTCGGGGTGCGAGCGATCGCGACCGCGTCTCCTTCATCCCTCCGCCCGATGCCCACGCCATCCATGACGACAACGAGGACGGGACCGGGCACGCCGGAGAAGGAGGGATGGCTCGTGAGGGATGAAGACATGAGGGCCGTCTATCACGCCGCTCGGGGCCTCGGCCACTGGCAGGTTCCCCGATCCGGCTCACGATGGAACCGCGCGTCGATTCGCTGGGTGCTCTACGCTTGACGCATGAGCTCTTCTGGCTCCGCGACCAAGGGTCTCCTGGTCTCCTCGCCTCACATGTTGGATCCCAACTTCTCGCGCACAGTGGTCTTGCTGTGTGATTTCAACGAGGAGGGGGCTCTCGGCATCATCGTGAACCGCGCGATCGACGTGGAGCTGGACGAGGTCCTCGACCAGATGGATGTACCAGCCACCGGCGGCATCCAGGGCCCTGTGCTTTGGGGCGGGCCGGTGCAGCCCGGCGCAGTCTTCTTGACGTTCTCGGGGGACACCCCGGACGTGGAGGGCGAGGAGGAGGCTCCCGTCTTCACCCTCGCCAGCAACCTGCACGTGTCTCCGGCCCGCGACGTCATCGAGGCGATCGCCCAGAAGGAAGACGGCACCTCGGCCTTCATCACGCTGGGATACGCCGGCTGGGGCGCGGGGCAGCTGGATGGAGAGATCCAGCAGGGGGCCTGGATCTTCCTCGACGTGGACCCCGACGTGATCTTCCACGTCCCGCCGGACAAGCGGTACGACTACTGCCTGAGCACTCTGGGCGTGTCACCGCACCTGCTGTGGATGCTCCCCGTCGACGAGTAGCGCCGACCGGAGCCGGCCTCGGCCGCCCATGAGACTCCTCTAGGGAGCCTCGCCGGGAGAGAAGCGGATCTTCACCTTGTCGATGGTGATGACGGTCTCCTTGGTGAGCTTGCGCTTCTTCTTCAGGGGCCCGCCCGCCACCGTCACCGACCGCCAGAACGGCTGGTGGTTCTCCAGCCACCACTTACCTTTGCGGAGGGTCAGCGTCGCCGCGACCTTGCTGAACCACACCGCTCCCGGAAGCCGCACCTGACAGGTATCGCCGTAGCCGATACGCGTCGTGGTCATGGGGCTGATGGACATCAGCTTCATCTGGCCCTCGAAGGGCACCGACAGGTGCGGACCGGCCTTGATCTTCATCTGCTCGACCAGGGCCTCGAGCTCGTCCTTGCTCGCCGCCATCGTCTTCTCGGACGTACCCATCGCTGAGCCGAGTCCGCCGGCCACGGCGGCCGGGGGAGCACGTCGGGGCTTTGGCCTTTCCCACGGAGCCGCCTTGGGGCCGAGGGCCTGGGGCTCAGCCTGCGCGGTCATCTGGGATGTTGCCGCGGCCACAGCAGCAGTTCCGGCCGCGCGGGCCGCCGCTGCCTTCAGCGAGAGCGCCTCGGGTGTCCCACGCTCGTAGCGCAGGGTGTGCTTTCCCAAAGTGATGCGGTCGCCTTCCTTGAGGCGCGTGGCGCTCACCCGCTCGTCGTTGATGAACGTCCCATTGGCGCCGCCGAGGTCCTGGAGGACGTGCCCGTCGCCTTCGGAGCGAAGCACGGCGTGCTTGCGCGACACGATGGGGTTGTCGTCCAGCGCGATGTGCGCGCTGCGCCCGCGGCCAATGAAGGCCTCGGGGGTGTCGAGGAGAAAGACCCCCTGCTTCTTCCCGTTGAACAGGACCGTGATCTGCTTCGGCGCACTCATCGGGCCGAGTCTATCAACGCAGTGCCCGCCAAAGCAGAGGCAAGCTGACGTCCATGCGATATCCGATGGAGCTGTGGTTGTCCGAGAACTCCTCGTACCGATGCTTGATGCGGGCACGAGTCAGCTCTTCGGACATCTGCCGGGAGCCGAAGTGCAGGTGGTACTGGTCCCGGTCGCCGCAGTCGACGAAGAGCTCCTTCATCGACTTCAGGGCCTTCACGTGGTCGGGAATCATCCGCACCGGATCCCACCGCAGCCAGTTGGCCCAGCGCTCGGGCTTCAGGCGCCCGGTGCGCAGATCCACCGGCAGCTCGAAGCCATCGGGATGTGATGGCTGGGGGTCGAAGCATGCCGCCATGGCGAGATGCATCACCGCATGCACGTCGCCGTTGCTGCGCTTCTTCTTCCGGGCGAACTCGGCCAGGTAGGGACCGACCCCACCCGCGCGATTGATGAGGTTCAGGGAGCGCGGTAGGTCCGACAGGAAGCAGAACTCGAAGTACGAGTCGCCAGAGTGGCAAGCCAGAGCCCCCCACACCTCGGGGTGCAGCATCCCCTGCACGATCGCGCCGAACCCTCCGCTGCTCTTGCCAAAGACCCCTCGGTGCTCCCGGCCCGCCTTGGTCCGGAACCGACTGTCCACCAGCGGCACGAGCTCCTCGATGAGGTAGTCGTCGTACCGGCCAGAGACGCTGCTGTTGATGTACTGCGACCCTCCCAGCTTGGTGAAGCAGTTGGGCATCACCACGATCGTGGGGCCCATGGATCCAGCCCCAATGAGGCGGTCCAGCCGATCGGGTAGCGACTCTCCCCAGCCCTTCCAGGCGAGATGAGACTGCCCGGCGCCAGTGAACCCCGCGAGGCAGAAGAGGACCGGATACCGAGCCTTGCTGTCCTCGTAGCCCGGCGGCAGGTACACCGGCACGTCGCGGATGTACGGATCGCCGAGGCGATTGCCGTGCAGGGCACGACTGACGTGCTCGATGATCTCGACCCGCCCTCGAGCGGCGCGCCTCGTCTTCACCCCCAGCAGCGCCTAGCGACCCACCGGAGCGTCGGAGCCACGGAAGACGTGGCACATGGACACCATCTCGATGGCGTTGTCCTCGGCGTCGGACGCCAGGGCGTCGTAGGCGGCGCCGGCGTTGCCGAGGGCGGTGTAGAGGCTGGCGTCCAGCTCCGTGTCCAGCGCCCACAGGCGCCAGCGGTACTCGTTCGTGCCCCCGGGGCAGCTGCCCAGGTAACCCTCGTAGCCGAACCCGTTGTCGAGCTCGGTGGATCCGCTGGGGATGCTGCCGCTTGCTCCGTCGCCGCTGCTGTCCGCGGCGAGGCCGGTCGCGTCCCCGGGGATGTTGAGGATCGCCCAGTGGGGGAAGTCGCCTGCCGTGGGGTCGTCGAAGATGAGGACGAAGCTCTCCGTGCCCTCGGGAGCGCCTTCCCAGGCGATCTCGGGGTTCGGGTTGTAGCAACTGTTCGCCGGCGGCAGCGTCTGCTCACAGTCGTAGTTGTGGGCGTACGGCACGGGGGTGATGTGGTCCGGTCCCCACATGGCGAAGTCGACCTCCTCCGTGGAGTCGTCGTCATCGTCTCCCGAGTCGTCATCGTTGCCGACGACGGGGGGACAGCCTGCGAGGGCGAGGCTCAGCGGGAGGGCGAGGAGAAGACGAAGGGAGAGGTTCATGCTCAGGCTCCAGCCTCGGCCTGCTTCTTCTTCCATGCGAAGAAGCCCAGTCCGCCGAGGAGCAGGGTGATGACGACCATCGCCACGATGCTGTGCAGCAGCATCGAGATCAGGATGGTGATGGCAGAAAGGATGAGAGCGACGGGGAAGGTCACGCACCCGACGAGGCCTCGGGAGACCGAGCCCATGAAGGGGATGATGTCCATGATTCCGTGCAAGGGCGCGAAGACCATGGTCATGCCGATCCACATCATCAAGAAGCCGATCACGCGACCGACCCAGCCCATGGCCTTGAACTCGCCCTTGAGCGTCGCGATGGCCTCACCGCGGTTGCCCTTCACGGCGCGCAGGAGACGGTCCTCGTCGTTGTGCATGTAGGCGCCGACGGTGCCTCCCGACGCTTGACCGAAGAGGGTCACGGTGCCGCCCGTCGGCAGCGCGCTCCAGCTGACCTTGATGTCGCCCACAGTGGGGACGTCGGGCGTTCCCTTGCCCATGAAGACCTCGTCACCAATCTTCTTGGCGGTGGCGCCCTTGCCGGCGAGCTGGACCGTCGAGAGCGACAGGTCGTCACCGCTGGGGAGGCTGGCGTCGCCCGCGGCGAAGCTCCAGGCCCCCACATTGGCCGTCGCCACCACGAACTCCTGGGAGGAGATCGTCATCGCAGGGTTTTCGTGGCCCGCCGTGACCTTGAAGTCCGACGCCGACTTGGGACTCGTCGTCCACTTCGTGTCATACGTGTAGGTCTTCGTCGTCTTGGTCTTGCCGCCGACCTTCTTCTTGGAGTCGGACTTCACCGTCTCCACCCAGGCGTACATCTGGGGGCTGCGGTAGAGCTTGATCCAGTCACCAGGGGCAAGGAACTCGGGATCGCCGAGATTTTCGGTGGCGGTGAGCGGCCCCGTGATGGAGACGAAGTTGCCGTCCTGGCCAGACGCGGTCGCGGCGGGCACCTCGACGGAGGACTTGGCCACCTTGCTCCAGTCCGTACGCCCCTCCGTCTTCCAGAAGACGACGAAGGAGAGAAAGAAAAGAAGGATCCCGATGGGCACAGCCATGATGGACTTGCCCATGTTCCCAAGAAACCCGGTGGTCTCTGTCTCGACGAAGCTATCAACCACGATTCTGTCCTCCTGTTGGCGCCGGGACGGTACCAAGGCCTGACCGCACCTGTGGAATCCCGTAGGAGGCGACTGTAGATTCCGGCGCATGAAGCACCCCCGCCTGCTCGCTTTCATCATCGCGTGCGCCCTTGCCGGCGCCTGGGCCTTCTTCCTGATCGGGAAGCACTACGACGCTGAGGCCCAGCTTCTCCAGCCTGGGCTGCTCTGCGGCGAGGGCGGTGGCTGCGGCGCCGTGCTCGGCTCGGACTACTCCACGTTCGCCGGAGTACCCGTCAGCGCCCCCGCCGTCCCGATGTACTTGATGCTCGCGTTGTTCGGCGTGATGGCCCTGCGTGGATCGCTGGATCGCGACAAGGTCGCCGGGATCGCCACCCTGTGCGGCCTCGGCGGAGTCGCGTTCGGCGGCTATCTGCTCTGGGCGATGCTGATTCAGGTCGGCGAGGTCTGCAGATACTGCTTGATCATGGATGGGCTCAATCTGCTCGTTCTGGGGCTGGGCGCCTCCTTACACACTGAGGGGTTGGTCGGCGGACTCAAGAAGATCCCCGCGAGTCTCTCGCTGCTCGGAGAGGCCGTCCCGGGGATCGCGCTCATGGGGGCCGTCCTCGGGGGCACCCTCATCCTCCACCTCGCGACCCAGGGGCAGGCCGGCCGCATCCCCGAGGTGGCGGAGACGACGACCCCAGCTCCCAGCTCGCCCACCCCAGCCCCCAAGGCCGCGACGGCCCCCGCCACTCCGCCGAAGTCCACTCCAGCCAGGGCGGGAGTCCCGCCCAAGCCCGGCAGCCGCCGCGTCGTGCTTCAGGCAGACGTCGCCGACATTCCCATCGACGCCTCGGTCCCCACGAAGGGACCGGCAGACGCGCCCGTGACCATCGTCACCTTCGAGGACTTCCAGTGCCCCTTCTGCAAGAAGCTGTCGGGGAACTTGGAGATCGTGAAGGAGGAGCTGGGCGATGAAGTACGTCTGGCCTTCATGCACTTCCCGATGCAGCAGGCCTGCAACGCCAACGAGCTCAAGAAGTCCATGCATCGAAACGCCTGTACCGCCGCCGCCGCGTCGGTCTGCGCCCAGGATCAGGGCAAGTTCTGGGAGATGCACGACCTGCTCTTCCGCAACAACAACAAGCTCGGCGGTCGCGCCCTGATGAAGTACGCCAAGGAGATCGGTCTCGACGTGCGTACCTGGCGTGCCTGTGTCGAGGACAAGGGCACCCTCGACAAGATCAAGCGGGACAGCAAGATCGGCGGCGACGCGAAGGTCGGCGGGACCCCCACCTTCTTCATCAACGGGCGCAAGCTCGTGGGCGCACAGCCGGTGGAGGCGATCAAGGCCGCCATCGAGTCCCTGAAGGAAGAGCCCGATGGCCGCGTCCTGCTCGACGTCGAGCTCACCGGCGAGATCATCGGCCCCGTGGAAGCGACCGCCTCCTCCGTAGGAGTCGCAGGCCCCGACGGCGAGTTCACCATCGACGCGTTCGAGGCCTCCATCGAGGACGGCAAGGCACGCTCCACCCCCGGCGTGGCCCCCGCCCGCAGCGTCACCTGGTACGAGGCCGACGCCGCCTGCAAGGCCGTGGGCAAGCGCCTGTGCACCGAGGGCGAATGGCTCTCCGCCTGCACCGGTGAGGTCGCCGTGGACGTCAACAACGACGGCGTCTATAGCAAGGATCCCCTGGTCGGCCGACAGCACGTCTACGGCGAGCACTACCGCGAGGGTTGGTGCGCCGACACCCGCAAGAAGGGTGAAGGACTGGACCTGCTTACGGGCAATCACCCCCGATGCGGGACCCCCGAAGGCGTCTACGACCTCGAGGGCAGCATGAAGGAGTGGGTCGGTCTCACCCCCGACCGCGCGGCCCTCAAGGGCGGCTCCTACTACTCGGGCTCCTCGGCTCGCTGCGCGTACTTCAAGGACGACACCGCCCCGGACACCAAGGACGAGTCCATCGGTTTCCGCTGCTGCACTGGCGAGGCGGAGGTCGCGTCCGCCGAGACCCGCTACCCCGGCGGCAAGGTGGGCGACTCGATCCTGGTGTGGTCGCAGCCCAAGAAGGGCGGCGGCACCCTCGGCAACGACGACCTCGAGGGCAAGCCGTACATCATGACCTTCTGGGCCTCGTGGTGCGGCCCCTGCAAGAAGGAGTTGCCGGCCCTCGCCGAGCTCTACGCCGAGTACCAGTCGCGGGGCCTCGAGATCATCGGAGTCAACGTCGACCGCAATCGGGAAGCAGCGGACCGCTACCTCGCAGCGAATCCCCTGCCCTTCCCGGTGGTCTACGACACAAGCAACGGCCTCATGGACCGATTCGACACGCGCGGCGTCCCCACGACGTTCTGGGTGCAGCCGGACGGCACCATCCGGCAGCGCTCCATCGGCTACGACGAGAACAAGGGCATGGCAAAGCTCCAGGCGGACGCGAACGCGCTGCTCGCGAAGTAGACGTCGGCCGGTTCAGACCGGACGCACGGCGCAGATCGACACCAGGCGTCGCGACGGACCGTCAGCGCCTTCCCACCACCACCATCCCGTGAGCTCGAACGGCCCTTCGCCTTCGCGCAGGGTCATCGTGATCCGAAGCGCCGGGTCGATGTGGGCTTCGTCGAAGCCGATGTAGCGGGGCACGTGGGGGTGCAGCGCCTTGTAGATCGCCTCCTTGAGGGAGAAGGACTGGAGGAGAGCGGGCCAGGACGAGGTCTGACCCCAGCGAGCCAGCTCCTCCGGGGTCAGCACCTTGCGCGCGATCGTCAAGCGCTCCCGAGTCCCCAACACCTCGGAGTCGATTCCGAGGGTCTGCGTCCCGGTGCTCCGGCGAGCGATGGCGAGGGCCTGTCCGTCCTTGTGGGTGACTGAGCCGGTGAAGCCGTGCGGGAGATCGGGACGGCCTTGCTCCCCAGGCAACAGCGCATGGGCGCCATCCCAGCCCGCGGCCGCGAGGGCCGCCCTCAGCGCGCTCCGCCCGGCCACGAACTCCCGCGCGCGGCGGGGCGCATGGTCGGTGGCCCAGGCTTGCTCTTCTGGGTGCAGTGACGAGAATCCCGGACATTGCGCGAGATCTGTCTCGAGATCGCCGATGCTGGCCCTCGCGATCAGTGCCCCGAGAAATGCACGGGGAGCAGCGTCGGGAACCGAGTGCACATGCGCGCTGTCGAGAGTCGAGACGGTCACCGGGCCAGCATGGGCTACCGACCGGTTCGTCACCAGCCCGCGCCATCGGTAGGATTGCGCTCTGGAGGAGCAGAATGTCGATTGAGGACTTTGACGAAGACGGCGGAAACATGACCGAAGAAGACGAGGGGGCTTCCAGCAAGCCGATCCTCATCGTCGGCATTCTCGGTCTGGCCGCGCTGCTCGCCATCGCGACGGTCTTTCTTCTCATGAACGACAAGGATTCGGATCCCGCGCCGGCTCCCTCTGCCGAAGCCGCCGATGCCGCAGCCGAGGCTGCGGTCACCGACGATCCCCTCGCGGATCTTCTCGGCGATCTCGACAGTGGAATCCTCGACCAGGTCGCCGGTGACGCTCCTTCGGGCGACGATCCGTCTGGTGATGCCGTCGCGGCTGCCGAGGGCGCCGAGGGCGCCGAGGATCCGCTCGCCGGGTTCGAAGTGCCGGACATCGCCGCCGTCGTAGCCGCCGAGGACCCGCCGGACATCGCCGCCGTCGTAGCCGCCGAGGACCCGCCGGACATCGACACCGAGGGCATCGACATCGCCAACTACGTCGAGGGCAGCGAGAACGGGACCCCGGAACCCACGCCCGAGCCCACGCCGGAGCCCACCCCCGAGCCCACGCCCGAGCCCGTGGCCGAAGCCACGCCCGAG
>JAGSHC010000012.1 GCA_023954745.1 Deltaproteobacteria bacterium
GCCGTCGACGCTGGCCAGGAGCAGCGTCCACGGCACCAGTAGAGTCGCAAGCCCCACGAGGCCCTGACGCCACCGGCGGTCGGTGATCCGGCCGAGGAGACGGCGGCCGGTGTCCCACCCGAAGCTCAGTAGGCCGCCGCCCGCAAATGCACGTAAGACCGCCTGAAATGCGCTGACACCGACCTTGCCCTCACAGGTGACCAAATATTGCGGCACCCAGCCGTCGGGGTGAAAGCGGGCCTTAAAACGCCGCAGGCCTGCGAACGCATAAAGCGGCGTGAGTCGGGCGTAACACAGCCGCAGAACGCCGCGGATCATGCGATGGGGCCCCGCGCCCCCAGGCACGCCGGCGAGGGGTGCCATGCCCAACGTGGCGTAGTGATCACCGTGAATGGCAGCGGACTCGAAGGCGGTATGGATGAGCAGCTCTGCGGTGCCGTTTGGGGCTTCAGGTGCCCGAATCACGTCTTCGAAAAAGAGGCCGCCGCGCGCCGGCACAGGCACCGCCGCCAAAAAGCCGATGGGTCGGCCATGGCGCTCGGCCACAAAATACCGCCGGTGCTCTGGGTAGTCGAAGGGCTCCAGGTTGACCATGAACCGCATGATGCTCATGCGCCGGCTCGACAACCAGCGCTCCAGCACGTCGGCGACGGCCTCCCTCAAGCGCAACGCGGCCTCGTCGTCGCCCGGCGCGACGTGCCACTGGCGCACCGTCACCCCCTTATTACGCGCCCGATTGATCTGGCCTCGAAGGGTCTGTTTGGCGCCGCCGCGGGTGTTGTACTGGCGGGGGTCCCACTCCGGTTGCTCGGCGATCTGAACCGCGTCGGCGGCCACACCGGCACTCGCCAGCGCATCGAGCAACGGCTGCTCAACGCCGAAAAAAGCGACCCGCTCACCCTGCGCGGCGCAATCGGCCACAAATCGACCGACAACGGCGGGCAAAGCCTCGACGCTCGAGACCGGCATGCCACACACCACCCGCCAGCGGTTGATGCGCACAAACGCCGTCACCGCATCACCACCCGCATCGAAGTGATAGGTGTAGCCCGGTTCGATGATCTGAAAGGCCGTCGCCAGCCGGCCATGGCGCATGACCAGCCCCAGGGCCCGGTCGCGCTCGCTCAGATGGGTTGCAGGACTCGGCACGGGCTCTCCGCTGGAAGTGTCGCCGCGTTGACAGCGCGCGTAGGCCGGTTTAGCTTGGCGCGTCGTAGTTGAAACGTGTGCCGCCATGAGATCAAGGGGGCCGCGACCACCGGCGAGACCAGGGCGACGACAAATTGCCCCATACCGCCCATTTTGCTCCGGGGTCCCCCATGGCAACGCGCCTCCTGATCATCAATCGTGACGCGGAGTTTAGCGAACAGCTCATCCTCGCGAGCGAGCAGTTTGGCGCTCAGGTGGAGGTCGTCCGCGACGGGGCCGAAGGCATCCAGTTGGCGCGCCTCGACACGCCGTCGGCGGTGATCATCACCCTACACGAGGAAGGCGCCGGATACGGGCTGTGCAGCAAACTGCGCCGCCGGGTGCCCCAAGTGCCCGTGCTGATGCTCATCGAAAAGGCCGAGGTCGGCAGCGAACGCCTTGAGAAACACCAATCTCTCAAGACCCGCGCCACCAAGTACCTCACCCGCCCGTTCACCGTAAAAACGTACTACGACACGCTCAACGACCTCCTCGATGGGGGCTTGGACGAAACCCATCGCAGCATGAGCACCACCGTCGGCGAGTTGGACCTGCTGCCCGGCGACTCGCTGCTCGGCGCCAGCCTGTTCCAGCCCGGTGAGCTTGAAGCCATCGAGGAAGAAGCCGATCTGGCGTTTGACGGCCTGCTGTCCGATGACAGCGGCATGGCGCCCATCCCCGACGATGTCGCCGCCCTGGATCTCGGCCTCGACGTGGACGACGACGACGACGACGACGACGGTGCGTTTCCAGGCGACGACGACGATGATGACGGGGCCTTCCCCGGTGACGACGACGACGCAGCCAACGACGACGACGCAGCCAACGACGACGACGCGGCCAACGACGACGACGCGGCCAACGACGACGACAGCGCGGCCTTCAGTGAGGAGCCCGTCAGCGACTTCGTCTCCGACTGCGGCTGCTCGTCAGCGGCGTCCGGCGCGAGTTGGTTCGGACTGTTCCTGGTGCCGCTCCTCCTGCGACGCCGACGATGAGCCCGGCGGCGACCCAGCTGCCGCCTGTGTTCCGGGGCCTCGTCATCGTGCTCAGCCTGCTCCTGGCGGGCTGCTACACGATGGCGTTCCCCGGGAGCCAGGCGACGGGGGACGACGACGACAGCGCGGATGGGGTCGCAGATGACGACGACGACGCCACCACTCCTCGGCCCCCCGATGGCCACGGTGACGACGACGACGACGACGACGACGACGACGACGACGACGACGACGACGATGACGACGACGACGACGACGACGACGATGGTGCCCCGGCCAATTGCTACTGGGAGCCCACATACGCCAACGCGAGCGTGAGCGACCTCCAGGCGACCTACAGCCCCAGCACCGCCCTCACGACCATGATCGAGGTGATGAACCGGCGGTATCCGTCGGGGGGTCAGCTGCTCACGTGGATGCAGAACGACCCGTGGATCTCCACGTGGCTGAGCACCGGCTCGTTCGCGTCCGTCATGGACTCCACCGGGACGACCCTGCACGAGGAGACCCACGGCTACGACTACGACAACGCCTTGTTCTACTCGTACTTCGGGTACTACGTGCGCACCAACTGGCAGCCCCAGCTGAGCTTTGTGCAGGGGGCGCCGCGCAGCGTGATCCTCCCCTACGTGCAGGGCAGCGGGACCTCCCTCTACGACAGCACCTACCTCACCGGCACCCAGGGCACGTACGGGTGGATGGAGCTGCTCGACGAGTGGAATTGCTACATCAACGGCATGGCGGGGGAGAGCATGATCGGCGGGCTGATGCCCTACGGCGTGAGCTCCCGAGACGGCCCGCTTGCCTTCGCGTACTACGTGGCGCTGTACCTCGGCCACGTGCAGAGCAACGAGCCCGCCACCTACGCCGCCATCTGCAACGACCCGGCGATGACGGACTTCCTGGTGGTGCAGTGGCTGCGCATGCAGTTCTTCCTGGCGCTGAGCAACGCGTGGCCGGCGTTGGGCATCCAGGACACCGCCATCGAAGCGGTGCTCTACCAGCCGGCGGTGATGGCGCACCTGGAGGCCTGCGTGGGGATGGACCTCGCGGCGAGTCCTTGCTTGCCGGGAGGCCAGACCTTCAGCTGGCCGTACTGAGCGGCGGTCAGCCTCCACTTTCCGCACGGCAGGAACCGAAGGCGCGGCGCAGGTCAAGGTGGAATGCCCGCACGGCGAGCCGGCCAGGGCTTTGCTTTCTCCTCAGGCATGCCCCCGAACAGCGCACCGCTGCTCCTCCTCCTCGCGCTCCCCCTCACCGCCCCTGGCTGCTTCGGCGTGGGCGCCCCCGGCAGTCCTGGCCGTGAGCCCATCCCGGTGGAGGCCCCGGACGGGGACGACGACGACGCGGGGGATGATGACGACGCGACCGCGGGAAACTGCGGAGACCTCGCCAGCCTCCTCACCGTCCTCCCCCCGCCTGACACCGAGGCCTGGAGCGACTTCGTGTCCGCCACCTGGGACGCCACCCCCATCAACCCGCAGCTGACCGTCGTCGACGCCAACGGCACCGAGATCATCGGCACATACGTCACTGACGACGACAACGGCCGCACCATCCGTCTCACCTCGGATCAGCTGCTCCGCGGCGACACCGAGTTCGCGGTGACCGTCACCCAGGACTGCCCCGACACCTCCGACATCTACGAGGCCTCCTGGTCCTTCTCCACCGGTCCCTTCGGAGGCCCCCTGGGCGACCCCAGCAGCCTCGATGCCAGCGTCTTCTCCGTCCAGCTCGGCTCGGCAGGGTTCGGCTCCACGACCCTCTCCACCTCCCCCGACGGCTACGAGAACCGCGTCGCGCAGCTCGCGGGCGGCGCCCTCGGGCTCATCACCCTCTACCAGCTGGATCCAGCGGGAGCCACGACGGACCTCGCGGGCGGCGTAGGGACGTTCGACAACGTGAACGGCACCACCGAGCAGGACCTCTGCCGGCAGACCCACGCCTGGACCGCGGGCCCCGACGGCTCGAACCAGACCGAAGACGACATCCCCGCGGAGTTCACCAACCCCGACCTCCGCATGAGCGAGGGCGCCTGGTCCCTCACCCTCGACGAGGGCTTCGCGGACTTCACCTTCACCGACCTCGAGCTCCTCTTCTCCCCTGGAGGGCAGACCATCGTGGGAGGCAGCCTCGTCGCCACGTTCGACGCGCGCACCCTCACGCCGGCAGGTGCGTCCCTCGCCGAGTCCTGCGACCGGCTCGATGCGCTCCTCGAGCTGTCCTGCGGGCCCTGCGCCGACGGCATCGAGGCCTGCGCCGACGTGCACCTGCGGAACCTCCGAGGTGCCCGCGTCACCGTGGGATTCGTGCCCCGCGGCCTCGAAGACATCGCCAACGACCCCAACTGCAACCAACCCACGGAGAACCCATGAACCGACTCGCTCTACTTGCCTGTGCCGCCCTGCTCACCGCCTGCCCCGAGGGCGACACCCCGTCCCCTACCGACGACGACGACGCCACCGAGGACCCCTGCGCGAATTCTGCGGGCCTGCTGAGCGTCGAGCCCGAGCAGGACGCCGAGGACCTCTACACGGACACGGTCTCCGCCACCTGGGATGCTGTCCCCCTCACGCCCACCCTCGTCGTCACCGACGCCAACGGCGACGAGATCGGCGGAGCCATCGAGGAGGCCGACAACGGCCGCACCTTGATCTTCACCGCCACCGAGGTGTTCGCAGCGTCGTCGGTCGTCACCGCCACCGCGGCGACGGAGTGCATGGAGGCCGCCTCCTGGTCCTTCTCGAGCGGCCCCTACGGCGGCAACCTCGACGCCCCCGAGGACCTCATCGACCGCGTCTTCGACATCGACCTCGGCTCCGCCGACATCGTGGAGCCCGCGGGGATCGGCGGCCTGCTCCAGGGCTTCATCGCCGACGTGTACGTGCTCTTCCAGATGATGGACGTGTCCGACTTCACCGCCGGCGAGCTGCACGTGATGGGCGCGTTGGGTGAGCTCGGAGCCGACGGCGTGGAGCAGGACATGTGCACCGAGTCGCTCCCGCTCACCTTCGGCCAGGACGGCGAACTCGGCACCGCGGACGACGTGCTCGCCACCTGGGAGGACCCGTACCTGCGCGTGGGCCCCACGGACCTGACTCTCGAGGTCGAGGGCACCGAGGCCACCATCGAGGACCTGTTCCTGGAGATGCTCTTCCACCCCCAGGCCACCAGCTTCGTCGCCGGGCGCCTCGAGGGGATGATCGACACCCGCCCGCTGGTGGGCCTGCTGGACTCCGAAGATCCCAGCGCCATCTGCGAGCTCGCCGAGGAGACGGTAGGCATCTCCTGCATCGACTGCGGCGGTGGCGAGGAGTTCTGCCTGCGCATCGTCGCCGAGAACATCCAGGGAGAGATGCTCTCGGACACCGGCCTCGCGACGGTCACCGAAGAGGACATCGACAACAACGCCGACTGCGACTGACAGTAGTCGAAGAGGAACAACGCAGGAACAGAGGAAAGGTCCACCGCTCCGGCCCGTAGACTCGGGGCGGTGGACATCTTCTCCTACGCGCGCCTACCTCCCACGCCGCCTCCGGGCCACGTCGCCGCCGGCGCGTGGAGTGCCGCTCTCGCGGTGTGCGCGGCCTTTGGGGGCGGCGGGTGGTTCGTCTACGAGCAGGCCCACGTCCCCACCCTCGTCGCGATGGCCACTCTCGCCAGTGCCCTCTCGGTGGTCTCACTCTGGGCGGCGAGCCGCACGATCCGGTTGGAGCAACGGGCGTCGGACATGGCCGCGGAGTTCGCCCACTCACCGCCGGACGACCTCGCCAAGAGCCAGACCCCCCTGTTCGAGCGCCTGGTGGCGTGGCACGACTCGAAGGAGCGCTGGCGCTACGGCCACCACGCCCTCTATGCGGCCATCGCGCTGAGCGCCCTCCCCTTCGTGGCACTGCACCCGAGCATCACCGCCAACCCGGCCCTCGCCGTGATGGCGGCCGGCATGGGCATCTTCGCGACCTTGCTCGTGACCATGGGCGTGCTGGACCACATGGCGATCCGACCGGTGGTCGGCATCGTGGCCCGGGCTCAGCTCGCGCGACTCGAAGCCGGCTCGGCGGGAGAGACCTCAGCTCCTCGACCTGCGACTACCGAAACTCGTAGGACACGTCCCCGTCGGACTCGATTGTCATCTCGGCGCGGGTCTTGATGTCCTTGTTCCTGCCGGGGCAGTTGGTCTCGAGCACGACCCAGTTCACGGGGCCGACCGTGTCCGAGCTGGCGGCGTCGATGGTCCAGGAGCCCGACTCGGCGCAGTCGAAGCGGTCCCCAGCCACGTCGAGGTAGGCCGTCGCCTCCCAGGTGTTGCCGGCCTTGAAGGTGAACGTCTCGTAGATGAAGGTGGCGCCGTCGTTGTCGGGCGGCTCGAACTCCACGATCTTCGAAGCGATGAGGTTCTCCCCGAAGGCCTTGCTCGTCGCGTCGCCAGGGAGCTCCGTCTTGATCTTCTTCGGAGCCGGCGCTGTGACCGGCTCCTCAGCGCCCTTCTTCTTCTTCTTCTTGCCCTTGCCGAGCGCGGGCCCCGCGAGAGCGAGGGTCGAGGCGAGGACGAGCAGCAGAACGAGGCGGATGCGGTGCATGGCGGGTCTCCCGAGGCGCAAAGTCTACGCCCATTGCCCGTGCCACGAGGGCCGCCGTGAGCTACATGCGGGCACATGCAGACGCTGAACTCCTCGCGCACGACCCTGCGTGCCCTCCTCCTCGCCGCTCTCGTCACCGCGCCGCTCCTCGCCCCGAGCACCAGCCACGCCCAGACGAACCTCTTCGGCTACGAGCAGGACGTCGCCGCCTACGACTACGTCGCCCCGCCTCCGAGCACCGGCGGCTCCCTCGCCGACGACGGGGTCTTCGCCTTTGTGCTGCCCTGGTCCTTCCCCTGGTACGGCGCCAGCTACGGCACGCTCTACGCCGGCGACAACGGCGACATCTCCTTCACCAGCACGATCGCGAGCAGCTTCTCCAACGGCTGCCTGCCCGCCACGTTCAACACCGTGGACATCGCGGCCTTCTGGGATGACCTCGAGGCGGGCGCCGGCCAGGGCGACGTGCACGTGTGGCACGACCAGGTCGGCGGGGCGAACCGAGTCATCGTCTCCTGGGAGGACCTGCCCGCGTGGGGGGCCCTGGTCCCCAACGGCGTGACCTTCCAGGCGCATCTCTACCCGACGGGCGCCGTGGAGCTGCACTGGCTCGACACGGACTTCGGCGACGCCTTCATGGATGACGGCATCAGCGCCACCATCGGGATCCAGGACAGCGCGGGCGGCACGTACGACCCCATCGAGGTCTCCTGCCTGACCGCCTCCACCCTGGAGCTGACCGCTTTGTCCTTCTCCACCTGCGATGACGTCGATGGGGACGGCTACACCGACGCCCTGTGCGGCGGCGACGACTGCGACGACGCAGACGCCACCATCAACCCCGGCGCGACCGAGGTCTGCGACAACGCCATCGACGAGGACTGCTCGACGGTGGCTGACGTGAGCGATGGCGACTCCGACAGCTACACCAACGTCGCGTGCGGCGGGGACGACTGCGACGACGCGAACGCGGCCATCAACCCGAGCGTCGACGCCGACGGGGACGGAAGCAACGCCTGCCTCGACTGCAACGACACCCCCGGCATCGGCGCCTTCCTGTTCCCCGGGAACACCGAGATCTGCGGGGACAGCGTCGACCAGGACTGCTCCGGCAGCGACGACCTGCCCGACGTCGACGGCGACACCTACATCTCCGTGCCCTGCGGCGGCGATGACTGCGACGACTTCGACGCGGCGGTGAACATCGGCGCGGACGCAGATGGCGACGGCAGCGACGCGTGCTCGGACTGCGACGACGCCGACATCACCGCGTTCCCCGGCAACCCCGAGGTGTGCGACAGCGGGGTCGACAACGACTGCGACGGCGTGGCAGACGACGTCGACAACGACGGCGACGGAGACCTCGCCATCCCCTGCGGTGGCACCGACTGCGACGACAACGACCCCGCCGTGGGCGCCGGCACCGACGCGGACGGCGACGGCGTGGACGCATGCAACGACTGCGACGACAACGACAACACCGTCTACCCCGACGCTCCTGAGACCTGCGATGGCGTGGACAGCGACTGCGACGGGCTGTTGGATGGACAAGACCTGGATGTCGGCGCCTCGGTCACTCTGGATGAGGGGCTGGAGGCCAACGACGGCGGCTTCGTGGCCTCAGCGCCCACCGGGTCCACCTCGCTCTTCGAGTACGGCGTGCCCACCGCAGGGCCGACGGCGGCGTTCACTGGCACGAAGGTGTGGGGCACCGTGCTCGCCGGCAACTACGGCGTCGACAACAACACCTCACACCTCAGCCTCGGCTCCATCGCGCTGCCCACCGGCACCCCGACGCTGACCTTCGCCTACTGGCAGGACAACGAGTCCTCGTGCTCCTACGACTTCACCAACCTCGAGGTGGACGATGGCACCGGCTTCGTCGTCGCCCCGGACGGAGACCCCTGCTCGGGCGGCTTCGCGGACACCCTCGGCTACTGGGAGTCGATGTCGATCGACCTATCGACGTGGAGTGGCCAGACCGTGGAGCTGCGCTTCGCCCACACCACCGACACGAGCAACGCGGACTACCCGGGCTTCTACGTCGACGACCTCGAGATCCTCGTCGTGGACGACGCCGACGGCGACGGCTGGGTGACCTGCGGCGACTGCGACGACACCGACGTGAACATCAACCCGGACGCCCTGGAGACCTGCGACGACGGGATCGACCAGAACTGCGACGGGGTGGACGCCACCGGGGACGCCGACGGCGACGGGGTGAACGCCTGCCTCGACTGCGACGACAACGACCCCAACAACTTCCCGGGCAACCTCGAGATCTGCGCTGACGGCATCGACCAGGACTGCTCCGGCGCGGACGACACGGGCGACGCGGACGGCGACACCTACATCTCCGACGTGTGCATCGGCGGCGACGACTGCGACGACACCAACGCCGCGGTGTTCCCCGGGGCGTTCGACCAGGACGGCGATGGCTTCGACATCTGTGATGACTGCTTCGACATCGGGGGAGACACCGAGGCCCTCGTGAACCCCGATGCCATCGAGGTCTGCGACGGGCTCGACAACGACTGCGACGGTGCCACCGACAACCTGGACGTGGATGGCGACCTGTTCACGTTGTGCGACGACTGCGACGACGACGACCCCGACGTGAACCCCGACGGCACGGAGATCTGCGACGACGGCATCGACCAGGACTGCACCGGCACGGACCTCGTGGGCGACCTCGACAACGACGGAGCCATCAACGATGCCTGTGGCGGTGACGACTGCGACGACACCAACGCCGCCGTGAATCCCTCCGCCGACGATGTCTGCGACGGGGTGGACCTCAACTGCGACGGCGAGACGACCACCACCGACGCCGACGGGGACGGGCACTACGACGCCGCCTGCGGAGGCGGTGACTGCGACGAGACCAATCAGGCCGTACACCCCGACGCAGTGGAGGCTTGCAACGGGTTCGACGACAACTGCGACGGTGACCTGCTCGCCGAGGGCGAGGCCGACGGCGACGGAGACGGAGCGCCTGGGTGTAACGACTGCGACGACGAAGACCCCGCCACCTTCCCCGGCGCCGACGAGCTCTGCGACGAGCTCGACAACGACTGCGACGGCGAGGCCGACAACGGCGTCATCCGCGATGGGGATCAGGACGGCTTCGAGCGCGCCGCGTGCGGCGGGTCCGACTGCGACGACCTGAACGCCGAGGCCAACCCCGACGGCGCTGAGGACTGCAGCGACGGGCTCGACAACGACTGCGACGGCGCCGTGGACGACGCGGACACCGAGTGCGAGTTCACAGGCGGCTGCGACTGCGAGAGCAGCGTGTCTCCCATAGGCGCGACGCCCCTCGCTCTTCTCCTGCCACTCCTCGCCGTAGGCCACCGACGCCGACGGCGCTGAGTCCCCCCGCCGCGAGAGTCACCCGGGGCAGGACCCAGCGCGCCCGTGCTCACGCGCGCGGAATCAGGTACATCGCCGTGCATGCACACGTCGCTCCGCGCTGTCCTCGCCGCAGTCACCGCCTTGTCGGTCGGCTCGGCCCTCGCTCCCGCAACGGCTGAAGCCCAGACGAACACGTTTGGCTACACGATGGCCACCGCCACGTACGACTACGTCGCGCCGCCGGCGGGCACCGCCACCCTGGGCCTCACTGACGACTCCCAGGCCCTCGTCACGCTGCCCTTCACGTTCGACTACTTCGGCGGCAGCTACACGCAGGTGGAGGTCCAGAGCAACGGCGGCGTCAACTTCGTCGCCGGCACCTCCCTCAGCACGCTCTCGTCGTGCCTGCCGGCCAGCTTCGCGTCGGACATCCTGGTCTACTGGGACGACCTGAACCCGGCGGCTGGCGGCGACGTCTACCACTGGTACGACGCAGCCGGAGATCGCTACATCATCTCCTGGGAGGACGTCTTTCCCTTCTCGGGCTTCGCCGGGGGCACCTGGCAGATCCAGCTCTACTCGGGCGGCACCATCGAGCTGCACTGGACCGACACGGACTTCGGCGACCCCTCCACCGACGATGGCGCCGAGGCGGTCATCGGCATCCAGGATGTGTCCGGGGGCACCCTCGACCCCCTGGAGTGGTCCTGCAACACGAGTTCGGTCCTCGAGAACACCGCAGTGTCCTTCTCGACGTGCTCCGACAGTGATGGGGACGGCTACGACGACGCGACCTGTGGCGGCGACGACTGCGACGACGCAGACAGCGCCGTCAACCCCGGCGCGACGGAGACGTGCGACAACGCCGTGGACGAAGACTGCTCCGGTGTCGCGGACGTCAGCGACGGCGACTCCGACACCTACACCAACATCGCGTGCCCCGGCGGCGATGACTGCGACGACTCCGACGCCGCCCTGAACCCCGGCATCGACGCCGACGGCGACGGCAGCAACGTGTGCGACGACTGCAACGACTCCCCCGGCCTCGGCGCCTTCCTCTTCCCGGGCAACACCGAGGTGTGCGGCGACGGCATCGACCAGGACTGCTCCGGCGGCGACGACCTCCCCGATGTGGACGGCGACACCTACATCGCCGTGGCCTGCGGCGGCGACGACTGCGACGACACCGACGCCACCGTGAACCCGGGCACCGACATCGACGGCGACACCTACTCGGTGTGCGATGGCGATTGCGACGACCTCGCTCCCAGCGCGTTCCCCGGCAACCCGGAGATCTGCGACAACGGCATCGACAACGACTGCGACGGCACCGCCGACGACGTCGACGCTGACGGCGATGGCGACCTCGCCATTCCCTGCGGCGGCACCGACTGCGACGACAACGACCCCACCGTGGGCGCCACCACCGACGCCGACAGCGACGGCAGCAACGCCTGCCTCGACTGCGACGACACCGACCCGACCATCTACCCGGGCGCCCCGGAGCTCTGCGACACCACGGACTCGGACTGCGATGGCCTCGACGATGCCTTCGACCTGGACGTGAACGCTGGCGGGACCACGCTCCAGACCAGCAACAGCAACTCTCCGGGGCAGATCTTCTCGAACCTCATCGGGCCGAGCCCGTCGACGACGTTCATCACGGCTGGCGGGATCATCCAGGACCTCGACGTCACGGTGAACGTCACCTACAGCCCCCTGACTGAGATCGACATGATCATCACGTCCCCGATGGGGACCTCGGTGACGCTGTTCAACGCGGGCGGCCTGTCTGGATCCAACATCGCCTCGATGGTCTTCGACGATGAAGCCACGGACGCCATCAGCGCCGGCACCAGCCCCTACACCGGCAGCTTCATCCCCACGAGCGCGCTCTCCGCGTTCGACGGTGAGGACTCCACCGGCCTGTGGGAGGTGCTGGCGACCTCGACCAACATCATCGGCATCGGCACGCTCGACAGCGTGATCCTCGACATCACGGTGGGCACCGTCGATGACTCCGATGGGGACGGCGCCGTGGACTCCTGCGGAGACTGCGACGACACCGACGCCACCGTGTACCCCGGCGCTCCCGAGACCTGCGGCGACGGCATCGACCAGGACTGCGACGGCGTGGACGCCACCGGCGACGTGGACGGCGACACCTACATCGACGCCGACTGCGGTGGGGACGACTGCGACGACAGCGACGCGTCCATCAACCCCGGCGTGGACGGCGACGCCGACGGCAGCAATGTGTGCGACGACTGCGACGACGCCGACCCCAACAACTTCCCCGGCAACCTCGAGATCTGCGCGGACGGCATCGACCAGGACTGCTCTGGCGCCGACGACGACGGCGACTCGGACAACGACGGGTACGTGAGCGACGTGTGCATCGGCGGCGACGACTGCGACGACACCAACGCCGCCGTGTTCCCCGGCGCCTTCGACCAGGACGGTGACGGCTACGACATCTGCGACGACTGCTACGAGATCGCTGGAGACACCGAGGCCCTCATCAACCCCGACGAGGAAGAGGTCTGCGACGGCCTCGACAATGACTGTGACGGCGTCACCGACAACCAGGACGCCGACGGCGACGGCTTCGTGAACGACGCCTGCTTCGGCGGCGAAGACTGCGACGACGCCGACCCGACCATCAACCCCCAAGCAGACGCCGACGGCGACGGCTTCCACGCATGCATCGACTGCGACGACGCCACGGACACCATCTTCCCGGGCGGCACCGAGATCTGCGGCGACGGCATCGACCAGAACGGCACCGGCTCGGACCCCGTCGGAGACGACGACGGCGACGGCTACGACTCCGAGGTCTGCGACGGCGACGACTGCGACGACAACGACGCCAACGCCAACCCCGGCGCCACCGAGATCTGCGACGGCGTCGACCTGGACTGCGACGAGGTCACCACCACCGTCGACAACGACGGCGACGGCTTCTTCGACGTCGCCTGTGGCGGAACCGACTGCGACGACGACGCCATCTCGGTGCACCCCGACGCCATCGAGGTCTGCGACGGCATCGACAACAACTGCGACGGCGCGCTGCTCGAGGGCGGTGAGCAAGACGAGGACGGCGACGGCGTGGCCATCTGCGCCGACGACTGCGACGACACCGACCCGCTGCTCTACCCCGGCGCCGACGAGGTCTGCGACCAGGCGGACAACGACTGCGACGGCGAAGCCGACGAGGGGCTCATCACCGACGGCGACCAGGATGGCTTCATCCGCGCGGCCTGCGGCGGCGACGACTGCGACGACCAGAACCCCGACTCGTTCCCCGGAGCGACCGAGGACTGCAGCGACGGCGGCGACAACGACTGCGACGGGCTCGAGGACTCCGAGGACGACGACTGCGACTTCGGCAACTCCGGCTGCGACTGCAGCACGGCCGCCGACGGCGGCAGCGGCTCCACCGCCGCCTTCGCCCTGCTCCTCGGCATCGTGGGTGTCGTGCGGCGACGCCGCCCCGGCGCCCGCGCCTGATGGTTCGGCTCCTGATCGTCTGCCTCGGCAACATCTGCCGGTCCCCCATCGCCCACGGCGTGCTGCGCGAGCGCATCGCGGCGCGGGGATTGGACAGCCGCGTGAGCGTCGATTCCTGCGGGACGTCCAGCTACCACAACGGTGAGCAGGCCGACCCCAACACCCGGCGCGTGGCCGCGCGTCGCGGCGTGGACATCGAGTGGCACCGCTCCCGCCAGCTCCTGGACTCCGACTTCTACGAGTTCGAGGTGCTCATCGCCATGGACGGCAGCAACGAGGCCGACATCCGGGACCGACTCCCGCCCAACAGCGACGTGGTGATACGGCGATACATGGAGTTCGTTCCGGGCGCCCCCGGGCCGGACATGCCCGACCCGTACTACGGTGGTGCCTCCGGCTTCGAGCGCGTACAGGACTTCGTCGAAGCTGGTGCCGACCCGTTGATCGACTGGGCGCTGACTCTTGCCGCAGACGGATCCTCCTGAATCAGCACCGACGCCAGGCTGGGCCTGGTTCGTCGCGCTGTTCGTCTCCCTCGTCGTCACCTGGCTCGTCGCGCGCGGCGCGCTGGGTCGCTCGATGCAGATGTTGTGGCCTTGGGGCTCCGACGCGGGCTACTTCCTCCAGCGTGTCTGGCAGGGAGCGCACGACGCCTTCGCCGAGCGCACGCTGATCTGGAACGAGGATGGCGCAGGAACCCACGGCGGAAAGCACCACTCCCCCATCATCTCGCTGTACGTGCCCTGGCTGGCCATGCGGCCCCGCTACGAGACGCTGCTCTGGCTCCAGGCCGCGGTGCTCGGGGCCGGCGTCCTGCCCCTGTTTGCGCTCTGTTGGCGCGTCTGCCGCGACCGGGCCACCGCCATCGCCCTCCTCATTGCGGCGGTCTCCGTCCCTGGACTGATCGCCATCGGCATTGGCGACTTCCGCCCCGTCGCGCCCGCCGTCGTGCTGGTGCCCGCCCTCGTTGGAGCCGCGGTCTTCGGTCCCTGGCCTGCCGCCTTCGCGGCCACGGTCCTCGCGTGCAGCACGCGCGAGGAGGTGGCGCCCTTCGTCCTGGCGATGCTTCCCCTGCTGGTGAGCGAGCGCACGCGCCGGGCCTCCGGCACGCCGGGCTGGGGCGCGTGGCGTGTCCCGCTGCTGGCGGTGGGTGTGCCCGCCGTCCTTTGGATGTTCGGCACCGGCTGGCGCGCCGAGTTGCTCAATCCCATGGCGTCCATCCCCGGCCTCGAGCTTGGAGAGCGACCCCTGTGGACGGTGCCGCTCCGGCTCGGAGGCCTGCTCGTTGGCGACTTGCTGGGCAACGTCGTGGACTCGCCCCGCATGATCGTGCGCCAGGTCCAGGTCGCTGGGCTGGCGGTTCTCCTGCTCGCGCTCCGCCCCTGGGCAGCGCTCCCGATGCTCGTCATGTGGCTGGGAGGCTGCCTCGCCGCGGGTGTCGTGAACCCTGGCCAGATCCACTACTACGCCCCACTGGTCGGCCTGTCCGTCGCGCTGGTTCCCCTTGGTCTCGGTCGCGAAGGCCCGGCTGGGCAGAAGCGAGCGCGCGCGGCAGCCACGGCGATGCTGGTCCTGCACCTGGCCCTGCCGTGGTTCCAGGGCCCGGTGTCCGTACGAGAGGCGCTTTGGCTGGCCGGGCAAGAGCGCCTCCCGGAGTGGCAACTCGCAGAGGGCATCGCCGACAACGACCGCGTGCTCGCCTCGGACTGGCTCCTCCCCACGATGACCCCGCGGCAGGACGTCTGGCTCACGGGAGACCTGAACGACCGGGGCTTCGATCCGAGCGACTACGACGTCGCGCTCCTCGTGCCCGACGACCCCTGGATGGACCGCATCGCCGCCGCGGGCTTCGTGGAGGTGGACCGACGACGCCAGGGTGTGCTCCTGCGGCGCGAGCAGTGAACTGGTGGGGGGCGGTCACGTGAGCCTGCATGAGGCTCTGCGGTTGAGCGACCTCGATCGGCTCGTCCCTGTCTCCGGGGGAGACATCAACGAGGCGTTCCGCGTGGAACTCTCTGACGGCTCCCGCCTCTTCGCCAAGACCCACGCCAGCCCCCCCGCGGGCATGTTCGAGGCTGAGGCGGCCGGCCTGGCCGCGCTTCGTGACGCGAGTGACGGGCGCCTTCTCGTCCCCGAGGTCGTGTCCGTGGGTCCCTCCCACCTCGCGCTGGAGTGGATGGGGGACCGAGGCGGAGACGCGGCCTCCGGTCCCGCCGCCGAGCGCCTGGGGCGGGGACTCGCCCACATCCACCAGCAATCTCATCCCCGTGGGTTCGGCTTCGCCGAGGACAACTGGATCGGCACGCTGCCTCAGCCCAACGCGTGGGTTGCGAAGGAGTCGGGGGCCTCCACGTTCTTCGCTGAGCGTCGCCTGCTCCCGCAGCTCGAGCTCGCGACGTCGAGCAGGGTTCTCCCCGTCGGGGCCGCCGCGAGGGTGGAGGCGGTCTGCGCGCGCCTCGACGACCTCCTGCCCGAGGAGCCCTCGGGCCTCATTCACGGTGACCTCTGGGGAGGCAACTGGACCACCGACCACGCGGGCCGTCCCTGGATCTTCGACCCCGCCGTCGCCTTCGCGCCGCGCGAACAGGAGTTGGCGTTCACCCAGCTCTTCGGGGGCTTTCCTGCCTCGTTCTACGCGGCCTACCGCGAGGTCTGGCCGCTCGCGCCCGGCTTCGCCGAGCGGGTCGACCTGTGGAACCTCTACCCGCTCCTGGTCCACGCCAACCTCTTCGGAGGCTCCTACGGAACCCAGGTGGATCGCATCGCGCGGCGCTACGCCCCGGTCTAGGTTGGGCAGATGGGCGTCCCTCTCACTTTCCGACTGATGGAGAAGCGGTATCTGACCCCCGAGCTGCGCGCGCACCTCGAGGGATTGGAGATCGCCGACACTGGCCACGGCTTCGACAGCTTTGGCCTCAACGAGGAGTGGATCCGAGCGGGGGCCGGTGTGTTCGCGCCGCTCTACGACAGCTGGTTCCGCGTCGACTCCACGGGCATCGAGCACGTCCCCACGGAGGGCGGCGCGGTCCTCGCCGCGAACCACGCCGGCACCATCCCCATCGACGGGATGATGATCTGGAATGACGTCCTCCGAAAGACCACCCCACCGCGGGTCGTCCGCACCGTGATGGACCACTTCGTGAACCTGCTGCCGGCCATCAGCATCATCTTCGGGCGGTGCGGGGCGGTGGGCGGAAGCCGGGGCAACTTCCACGAGCTGCTCGAGCGAGGAGAGCTCATCAGCGTGTTCCCCGAGGGGCTTCCGGCCATCGGGAAGCCATGGAGCGACCGCTACACCCTGTGCGACTGGCGACAGGGCCACGCCGAGATGGCGATTCGCCACGGGGTGCCCATCGTGCCCATCGGGGTCATCGGGTCGGAGGAGCAGCTCCCCACCCTGATGCGCCTGCCGATTCACCTCTTCGGGCTGCCGTACCTCCCGATCCCGGCGAGCCCGGTCCCGCTGCCGACGAAGTACCACATCTACTACGGCGAGCCGATCCCGGTGCACGAGGACTACCGACGCGACCAGGCGGACGACGCCGACGTGGTGCGAGAGGCGTCCGAGCGGGTGAAGGCCGCCGTCGCGGGCCTGCTCCAGCGGGGCCTGAGCGAGCGCACGGGGGTGTTCCGATGAGTCGCAGCGTCCTCGTCACCGGAGCCACCACGCCCCTGGGTGTGGCGTTCGTGAACTCCCTCCTCGCGGACCCCGAGGTCAGCAACGTGCTCGCCCTCGGCGTCGAGGAGCGGCCCGCCGCCCTCGTAGAGCACCCGGAGCTCACCTACGCGCGCAGCGACCTTCGGCGTCCTCGCCACATCCGACGGCTGCTGTCGGGGCCGGTGCGCGAGCTGGGCATCGACACCATCGTGCACACGGCTCTGCATCGCTCCGCGCGGGACGAAGGCGGAGCCATCCACAAGCTCAACGTGGAGAGCACGCGCCTGCTGCTTCGGCTGGCGGCGGCGAGCGAGCACATCAAGCACTTCGTCTACCGGTCCGACGCCACGGTCTATCGCGTACGGGTCTCGGCCCCTCAGGTCCTGCGAGAGGACCACGCCCTCGAGCTCACCCCCGACGCCCCTCAGTGGGTGCGCGACCGCGTCGAGGGCGACGTCATCGTGTGCACCCACATGGGCCTGGTGGACCTGCGCATCATGGTGCTGCGGTGTGCGGAGATCCTCGCGCCCAACATGGGCTCGCAGTTGGCGGACTGGCTCGGCTCGCGCATGACCCTGCGGCCCATGGGCTTCGACCCCATGGTGAACCTGCTCTCTCTGGGCGATGCATCCGAGGCCATGAGGCTGGCCGTGCATAGCGACAAGCAGGCAATCCTCAACGTGCCCGGGGCCGACACGCTGCCCATCTCCCGGGTCGCCGAGCGGAACGGTCGCCGCTGCGTCGACGTCCCCGGGCCGCTGATGGGCCCGCTGTACCGTCTTCGCGGGCGCGCCCGGAAGGGTGACTTCCGGTACGACCTGAACCACAACCGCTTCCACTTCAGCATGGTGCTCGACGGCCGACGAGCCAGCGAAGTCCTGGGCTATCAGCCCAGCCACCCCCTGCAGTGGCCCGCGGTTCCCGCGATTCGCGGGTAGAGAGCGTCGCCGGGCTTCAGCTCTTGCGCGCCAACTGGCGGTAGGTGTTGCTCGCGCCGGTGCTGGTGAGCAGGCCCGCCCCGTAGCGGTCGAACAGCACTCCGACGAGGAGCAGCGGTCCCCCGAGACCCCACACCATGCTGTTCCAGACCCGCCGCCCCAGCGTCGCCGGGGGGAGCCACGGGAACTCCGGGGTGGGTGAGAGGGTGGCAAGGATGGAGACCGCCCCGAGGATGCCCTCGGTGGGGAGATGCGCCTCGGCTCGCTGGTTCGCGATGGGCTCGAGGCCGCTCTCTCGCATGACCCGCTGCAGCATCTCGATCTGCACGAAGTGCTGGTGCTGAGGCTGGAACCACGGGAGCCAGAACCGCTTCGCCATGCGCCCGAACCACGAAGATGGGTCGGGCACCTCGATGAGGAGCAGGCCGCCAGGCCGCAGCACCGTCGCCGCCGCTTCCACCTCGGCCCGGGGGTCGCGGGTGTGCTCCAGGTAGTGGCTCATGGACACGACGTCGTACTGCTCGGCGAGACGCTCGGCCATCTCGGGGAAGAGCCCGGTGTGCGCGGTGTCCAGCCAGCCCCGGCGCCGCGCGTCCTCCACGCCGTCCGACATGTCCAGGCCATCGACCCGCGCATCGGGAAGCCGCTCCTTCACTGCCTGGCAGAGGTGCCCGTGCCCGCAGCCCACGTCGAGCCAGCTCGTGGGCTCCCCGTGGGCGAGCACGAACTCCGCGCGAGGACCGTAGGGCTGCCCCTCGGAGTCGAAGAGCAGCTCGATGCCGTCCTCCCCGAGCCCGTCGTAGAAGTCGCGGTAGTAGAAGTTCAGGCCCTCGATGGAGAGGCGCGGGTTCTGGAAGATGTGTCCGCAGCCATCGCAGGCGTCCAGCCGGAACGTGCCCGGCTTGCCCTGCCAGAGGTCCCCCACCTCGAGGTGCTGCTTCAGGGTCGCGGCGTCGCACATGGGGCAGCTGGTCCGCGCGGGCTCGAAGAAGTGGTCCGTCCCGTTGCGCACTGCGTCGGCGTACCAGGACCGCAGCGGGGCCGCGTCCTCGGCCATCAGCCGGCGGGGACGTTGGAGCAGGGTACGCAGCCAGCGCGCGAAGATGTCGAGCCAGCGAACGGCCCCCTCTACCAAGACGCCCGACGGCGCGGGACGCAGCGGACTCCCCACGAGGGCCAGGGGCACCGCGAGGTGCAGCATCGCCACGGCGATCCAGCCAACCACTGGCGCGAAGAACGGCCCGGCGGCGACCAGGCCCAGCATCAGGGGGATGGAGAACACCGTGTAGAGGTCCGTGCCGTAGGCCTGACCCACGGTGGCGCGGTCGTCGAAGGGGTTGTCGTCGAGGCGGGACCGCGGGGCGCGCACGTAGCCGACGCTCCCGTAGCGGGCGAGCCGGCGAGCGAGCTGCACGTGCCTGGCGGCATCGGCGCGTGCGGGCTCTACGTCCTGACGCGCGCGGTCCAGCACCTCGGAGCGCACGAGCAAGGCGAAGGCCGTGCCACCGCTCCCGCCAGAGGTCGACCCGCTGCGGAGCACTCCGTCGATGAGCTGGCCGATGGTCATGCCGTAGGACGCCGGGGCGGCGCCGGGCAGCAGGTGCACGATGTCCAAGCCTCGAGCCGTCATGTCGGAGCGCGCCGCTGCGATGTCCGCGGGGTGAATGCGCGCATCCGGCGTCGCCACGAGGGTGGTGGCAGGAGGCTCATGGTGCAGATGAGGGAGCGGCACCGCCCGCAAACCCCGGCGCGCGCTCAGCCCGATGACGAGCAGGCGGGCAGCGACGATCGTCCAGAGGAGGAGGGCCCAGAGCATGGACCCCGGATGCTACTCGGTCTGGCCGTCCAGTGGCTGCGCGGGCACGTGGTACTCGATCTCGATGCGGTCTCCTGGGCGCGGCAGGGTGTCGAGCTTCGTGAAGCGAATCGTGTTGTCGACCTCGTAGTACTCCCAGTCCCACACCGTGTTGGTGTTCACCCGCACCGTCAGCGTTTCGAGATGGGGAACCTCGGTCAGCTCGAATGCGTCGAGCAGCCCAGCGGCCCGTAGGCCCACGCGGCCGAGCAAGTCGCCCCAGTCCTCCTCGCAGATGGAGCCGATCGTGCCGCCCGTCGCGAGGGCCGCCTCGAGGTAGCCGTCTCCCCGGTCTGCGCCATCGCCGCCGGCCGGGCCACCGCCGCCACCCTCAGGCTGGTTGCAGCCTTCTGGATCGTCGAAGCCGTCGGGGCTCACGCCCACGATCACGGAGAGGTCGGCCATGCGCTGGCCGGTGGGGCCCTTGAGCTCGTTCATCCAGTCGGCGAACTCCTCCCACTCGACGACGTCCTCCCCGGCGGACTGCTCCCGCTCGGAGTAGTCGGGCTCGTCAGAGACCACGATGACCGCGAGGTGGGCCGAGCTGCGCAGGAAGCCGGAGTTGACCGTGCCCCCCAGGACCTCGATCGCTTCGTAGGCCGCGGTGAGACCCTTCTCGTCCGAGTGGTTGTCGTCGATGCCCATCAGGGCACGGTCCACGAACAGCTGCCCAGGCTCGGGATCCGCCTCGGTGATGACCTTCGGCTCCCCCACCATCACACCGTCGAGGCCCTGGCTGTCCTCCTCGCCGATGTTGGTCGAGGTGACCGCGAGGTTGAACGCCAGCTGCCGCTCGACGAAGAACTCGATGAACGAGGGGAAGTTCGCAGCGAGCGCTGCTTGCTCGTCCTCCATGGAGCACGAGGTGTCAATCACCCAGAGGACGTCTGCCGTGCTCGGCTCGAGCTGCTCGAAGTACTCGATCCGCTGCGTGTCCGTGCCCCGAAAACCGCGGTTGAAGTCGTCGAGCGTGCATCCCGAAAGGAGAGAGAGAAGGAGGCTGCCCAGGAGTGCCCCGCCGATGGTCGTGCCCCGCGCGTTCATGAGTCCAGAAGACCTCTGGTCAGCCTCGATCGCAAGGAACTTCCTCTGTTCGCCCGGGCACGTTCGTGCCCGACCGAGAGAAGCGAAGGGATGGCTGGCTCCTCGCCCCCTTTCAGAGCCTTGCAAGGGGCGACATGGGGGCGTCTGGCGAGGGCGCCGTTGACCCCGAGATGGCGTCAAGTAGTGGGGGCTGCGGCGCACCCCACGCCCGTTGACCCCGAGATGGCGTCAAGTAGTGGGGGCTGCGGCGCACCCCACGCCCGTTGACCCCGAAGTGGCGTCAAGTAGTGGGGGCTGCGGCGCACCCCACCGCCGTTGACCCCTGGGATATTGGAGCCCCCCGAAGAGCCCGGAAACAAACCTTTACGCAGGCGAAATCACCGGGAGACATCCGAGGCCCAGTCTGGATAGCGAAAGGAGCAACAACTCAATGCTCGGCTTCCTCTTTGGTATCGCTTTCAGCCTCTTTGTCATCAACCGCGTGCGTCGTGGGGGGTTCCGTTCGGGAGGCCGTCGCATGCGACGTCGCCGCCGCGAGTGGGTACTCGATCGACTCTCCAGCAACCTGCAGACCTCCCCCTCCCAGGACCGCGTCCTCGAAGAGGTCGTGGACGACCTCATGGACGTGATGGGTGAGGAGCGCGGCGGCTTCGCCTCGGCACGCTCCACCCTGGCGGACGTCCTGCGCGCAGACGCGTTCGACAGCAAGCCCCTCGACGAGCTGCGTGACCAGCAGGACGCGTCGGTGGGCCGGGTCCAGGACGCGGTCGCAGATGCCCTCGCCAAGCTGCACGGAGTGCTCGATGACGAGCAGCGTCAGCGCCTGGCCCGGTTCATCTCCGAAGGCCGCCGCGGGCACCGGCGCCATCGCTGGCACGGCCGGCACCTGCACGCCGCGTAGTCGGTCCTCGAACGAAGGCGCAAAGCGCCGTCAGCGCTCAGTCGCTGGCGGCGCTCTTGTGCGCGCGCGATTCACGACCGGGCCGACTCCCTCCCCGAGTCAAGGACCATCAAGCACGAGCTGCGCGAGGTCTCGACCATCCTGGACACGAACGCGAAGTCCGGCCGGCGCTGCAAGCCCATCACGGCGAGGTCCGCTTCTTCGGCGGCGCCGACGCAGTCCTCGAAGCCTCCCACGAGGACCTCCATCCCGACGACCGAGAGTCGAGCGAGGTCGACGACCTCCTCGAGATACTCCCGGGCGGCGCCGACCTCGTCGTCCTCGGGCACGACCGTGATGACGCGAAGGTCCGCCCCCCACTGTTGTTGGAGGCGGTAGCCCATGAGCAGGGTCAGGTTGAGCGAGCCCACCGAGAACGCCTGGTCGACATCCCAGTCGAGTCCCTGCCAGCGCAACCACAAGTTGATGCTGCGGCGCCGACCGAGCCCTGCACGGGGGTGAAGCCCCAGCAACGTCACCCCCACGCGCGTCGCCCGGGCCTGTTCGATGAGTCGCGCGAACTCCTCGTGGCGGTCTTCGAGGTCCGGCAGCGTCAGGAAGAGCATGTTCGGGCGAAAGAAGGCGCTCTGGAGAGCCTGGAGCGCCGCGATGACGCCGTCTCCAAACTCCTCCTCCTCCACCGCCGACCACGTGCAGTTCACGCCGTCATCGCGGAAGGAGCGCCCCAGGGGAGCGACCCTCGCCTCCAGCTGCGCCAGTGAGCGCCCGCGGGTCAACGCGAGGAGCTTCACCGAGCCTTCGGGCCGCGCGACGTCGACCAGAAAGCTGTACTCGCCGCGGAGCTCGTCGGGGTCCTCCACCGGCACGAGGAAGCTCGGCTTCCAGGCGCGCACGCTCTCCCCGTTGTCGCGCTCCAACACGCGTTGGGCCGCCCACTCCGCCACGGACTGGAAGATCGAGGAGCTGACCCCCGTGCTCTGGCCCACGCCCCTGCGCTCGAAGAAGACGTAGAGCGCGAAGACCACCATCAGCGAGATGAAGCCGAACGTCGGGCTGACGATGAACATCGCCAACAGCGTCCCCAGGAGACCGAACAGCGGCACCCAGCGGGGGATCTTCAGGGTCGGCCGGAAGCTCACCACGCCCAGCGACTGCTCCAGCAAGACGACGAAGTTCAGCGCCCCGTAGGTGATGAGGAAGAACATCGTCAACAGCGGCGCGATGGCGTTCAGGTCCCGCATCAGCAGGCACACCGCGGTGAGGCCGCCCGTGAGCAGCATCGCGTTGCGCGGCTCGCCGTCGTCGCCCACGAAGCCGACCCAGTCGCTGAACGGGAGCAGCTTGTGCTGCCCCATCGCCATGACGATGCGAGGTCCGCCGACGAGGCCCGCCAGCGCCGAGCTCGCGGTGGCGCCGAGCAAGCCGGCCAGCACCGCCCACCCCCACCGAGCCTTGTCCAGGAAGAGGTTGTAGTCCGAGACCAGCTCCTCGGGTGTCGCCACCTGCACGGCCCACAGGGTGAGCGCGAAGTAGATGACGGTGCTCACCACGATGGCCGACAAGGTGCCCACAGCGATGGCGCGGCGCGGATCGCGGAGCTCCCCGGACATGTTTGCGCCCGCGAGGATCCCGGTCGTTGCGGGGAAGAACACCGCGAACACCGCCCAGAAGTCGGTGCCCTGGAAGCCGTCCTCGGGGAAGCCCGGATAGGTGCCGAACCACTGAGCTTCGTCGATGCCCAGGATCGCGCCTTCGCTGGCCAGGATCGACACCAGGGACGCCCCGATGAGCCCCATGATCACGTACTGCACCCGGAAGGCGAACTCGGCGCTGATCCACGCAGTCCCCCAAAGCAGCACGAAGACCCCGACATCGACGAGCATCGCGTTGTGCGTGGGGAACAACCACAGCCAGCCTTCGCGGAAGCCGAAGATGTACATCGCCGTACCCAAGGGGCGGGTCAGGTACAGCGGGATGCCGATGCTCGCGCCCACCTCGAACCCAAGGCTGCGGTTCATGATCGCGTAGGCGCCACCGTCCCCAATGCGGGTGTTCGTGGCGATGGAGGACAGCGAGAGCCCGGTCGCCGCGGTGATTCCGAGGGCGAGGGCCATGATCAGCCATGCGCCGATGAGCCCAGCGTTCCCGACAACCCAGCCCACCCGGACGTACATGATGACGCCGAGGATGGTGAGGAGCGTCGGGACGAAGACGCCGGTGAACGTTCCGAAGCGGCGGCGGGGGTCGACGGTGGGCACGGACGTGAGGGTAGGCCACCCACTGCTCCTTTTGTATGGTGCGCCCATGCGTAGTGCCCTCTTTCTCCTCGCCTTCGCCTCGCTCCTCACCGCCTGCCCCAATGACGTGGCCGTCGATATCGACGACGACGGCGACGGCTTCCCCTCCCGCGCCGACTGCAACGACAACGACGCCGCCATCAGCCCCGACGCCATCGAGGTCTGTGACGGCATCGACAACAACTGCAACAGCATCATCGACCTCGACGCAGCAGAGCCCCCCGTGTGGTTCGCGGACGCCGACGGCGACGGCGCGGGGAACGACGACGCCGCGGTGGCCATCTGCGAGGCGCCCGAAGGATTCATCGACGAAGGAGGGGACTGCGACGATGGGAACGCTCTGGTCTCGCCGACCCTGAGCGAACTGTGCGACGGCCTCGACAACGACTGCAACGGCACCCCGGACTTCGCCGGTGGCGAGGAGGACGCCGACGGCGACACCGCCCTGGCGTGTGAGGACTGCGACGACAACGAGGCGAGCGCCGCCGACTTCCTCCCCGAGGTGTGCGACGGCATCGACAACGACTGCGACGGAGACATCGACGAGGACAGCGCCCTCGGCGCCGGCACCTGGTTCGCCGACGCCGACGGGGACGGGTTCGGGGACGACAGCGTGACCACCGTCGCCTGCGACCAACCCAACGGCTTCGTGGCGCAGGGCGGAGACTGCGACGACCTCGTCGCCGCAGCGTTCCCCGGCTCCGTAGAGATCTGCGACCTCGCCGACAACGACTGCGACGGCACGATCGACGGCGCCACGGCCCTCGGGGCCGACACCTTCTGGACGGACGGCGACACCGACGGCTATGGCGACCCCGGCGCCGCCGTCGTTGCCTGCGATCAGCCAGCGGGCACGGTCACCAACGACGACGACTGCGACGACACCACCGCGGCCATCGCCCCCGGCGAGCCGGAGACCTGCAACGGCATCGACGATGACTGTGACTCCGTCATCGACGACGGCGCTTCGCCCCTGGTCACGTTCTACGCCGACGCCGACTCGGACACCTACGGGTCGCCCGGCCTGACTCTGGATGCTTGTGCGCAGCCGGTGGGCTTCGTGGGGAACGCGGACGACTGCGACGACGGAGAGTCCACCGTCTACCTCGGCGCGACCGAGGTCTGCGACGGACTCGACAACGACTGCGACACCGTCGTGCCGGCCGACGAGATGGACGCCGATGGCGACGGGGTGCTGGTGTGCGACGGCGACTGCGACGACACCAACGCCTCCGTCTCTCCCAACGTCGCTGAGGTCTGCGACGGGCTGGACAACGACTGCGACACCATCGTCGACAACGGTGCGAGCCCCGGGACCTGGTACCCCGACTACGACGGCGACTCCTTCGGGAACCCCGCGTTCCCCGTGGTCACCTGCAGCCCTGCGGCGGGCTATGTCACGGACGGATCCGACTGCGACGACCTGAGCGCGAGCAACGCGCCCGGCGCCCCCGAGCTCTGCGACGGCGTCGACAACGACTGCGACACGGTCATCGACAACGGGCTCAGCCCCCAGGATCCCTACTACCTCGACGACGACGCCGACGGGTTCGGCCTCACCTCAGCGGTCATCACCGCGTGCGCGCAGCCGGCGGGTTACGTCGCGGTCGGCGGCGACTGCGACGACACCGACGCTGCCTTCTCGCCGGTCGCCACCGAGCTATGCCTCGACGGGCTGGACAACGACTGCGACACCCTCACTGACTGCGATGAGCTTGTGGACTGCAAGCCCACGGAGCCCACATGCTGGGTGTGCGGCGACAACATCGTGGACCCGGACGAGACCTGCGACGACGGAGGGTTTGCACCCGGTGACGGCTGCGACGAGTTCTGCCAGGACGAGAGTCCGCCCATCGACCTCACCGGGGTCTACAGCCAGTTCCCCAGCGACGGCCGCACGATCTACTTCTGGCAGAGCGACGCCAACGCAGCGCTCTCGCCCTTCTACGACACCTTCTGCGAAGACCGTGGCCTCGACTGGTTCGAGCCCCTCTCCGCCGCGGACGCGCAGCTCGTCATCGACAACGCCTACTCCTACGACACCTGGCACACCTGGATCGTCACGAAGGCCAATACGGGCGCCGGTACCTGGGGTGGCTTCCCCGTCGTCGTCGACAACCCCAGCTGTGTCGGATACTCGAGCACCGGATGGTCTGCGATCCGCAAGTGGTCGTGCTCCTACTGCGACCCGGAGACGTACAACCAGACTCGCTGCTGGGACAGCAACCACGTGTACGACTGGCTGGTCTGCGAAGGGCCCTAGTCGTGCGGCGTCAGCGGCGGCGCTCGCTCATCACGTAGGCCCGGAGCAAGGCGCTCTTTGTGGCGGCGCAGTCCACGAAGCGCTCCCGCGGATTCTTCGACAGCAATCTGAGGCAGATGTCGTCGATCTCCGGCGGCAGGTCTTCATTGAGCTGTGACGGCGGGACCGGCTCCTCGGAGAGGTGGTTGAGCAGCAACGGCAACAGCTCTTCGTCCTCGAAGGGCGCGCGCCCAGTCATCGCCTCGTACATCACTGCCCCGAGTGAGTAGAGGTCGGCGGCGGGACCGACGGGTTGTCCGCCCTGGATCTGCTCGGGGCTCATGTAGCGCGGCGTGCCCACGCGCACCCCGGTGATGGAGATCTCCGAGCTGTCGACTGCCTTGGCGATGCCGAAGTCCATGATCTTGAGCTTGTGGTCCCCGCTACAGACAAAGAGGTTCGACGGCTTGATGTCCCGGTGCACGATGCCCTGGTCGTGTGCGTAGCCCAGGCCATCGCAGATCTGCATCAGGAGTCGGATGCGGTCCCCCAGGTCGAGTCGGTGGGTGCGCAGGTGCTCCCACAGCTCCAGCCCCTCGAGCAGCTCCATCGTGATGTAGCGCGCTCCGGCCCAGCTGCCGTACTCCAGCGTGTTCACGATGTTGTCGTGACGGAGCATGCGGTTGATCTTCATCTCGCGTCGGAAGCGCTTGAGCCGGAGCGGGTCCGGCGTGACCACACGGAAGAGCTTGAGCGCCACGCGCTCCGTCAGTTCCTCGTCCATCACCGAGTACACGGTGGCCATGCCGCCGGAGCCGATCTCCTTCTCGACGACGTACCGGTCACGAATGACCGTGCCGGGCCCGACATAGTGCCCAGCATCCCGGTCCTCAGGCTCAGGGGGCAACGCCTCCTGGGAGTAGGTGTAGGAGGGCGTCGCCGCCCGAACCTCTTCCTTCGATTCCTCGTCGGGATCGGGGCCCGCCGGGGGCGCGTAGGCCTGTTCGAGGACCTCGTCGGAGATGGCGGGAAACCCCGTCACCGACAACACGTCCGCCGAACCGAAGCTGGCGCGTGGACCGGCGGGCTCGAACGGATCGACGGCCGACTGGAACCCAGCAACCACCGCTTCGTAGTCTGATTTCTGTTGGACGGCGAGGTCCTGAACCCGCGAGAGCACATCGTCGGCGCTCATCAGCGGGGACACGTAGTCCTGAGGCCAGGGCGAGCCTTCGACCGGCTCGCCGCGCATGGCTGCGACCGCCTCGCGCCTCAGTCCCGCGCGGATTAGCAGGCTCGCGGCCTTGTGGTGCTCGCCGAACGACACGAGCAGTCCCACCGCCTCAATGCGGGCGCCGGCGCGGGCGAAGCACACCGACGCATCGAGACAGATCTTCTTGCGCTCACGATCGAGCATGGCGACGTGGATCTCGCGGGGAGGGAGGTACAGCAACAGGGCCGCCCCGGCCTCGTAGAACCAACCGATGTGGTTCAGCACGCGCGCGGCGTCTGCGTACGCACCTCCGACGAGGTAGCACTCCACCGCCTCCGGAAGCCGATGCGCCCGCTCCCAGCGGAAGCCGGCCTGCTGGTCCTCGGGGGAGGCTGTGAGTGATGGGAAGTCCTTCTGGGACACCGTTCTACATCCTACCTTGCCCAGAGGTGCTCCCTTGAGCGGCGACGCACGAAGTCGACGATCGGTCAGGTACCGACGACGCCCTTCGGACGCGGGCCCTGGAAGAGCGCCCGTCCGAGGTACTGGAGCTCGGGGGGGACCGGCACGTCCTCCATGTCCGAGTCCTCGGGCCAGCTACAACTCAGAGGAACGGTCTGGACACCGAGGTCCGCGCGACACACTGCGAGCAGGTCCTTGTTGCCTTCTCGCCACCGAGCGAGCACCGCCCCTCCCACCGGGACTCGGCGAGCGACGGAGCCCAAGAACGCGTGCCAGGCGTCCCGATAGTCGACGATCCGATCGGCCTTCACCTGCGCCATGCCGTCGGGCTCCACCGCAGTCACGACGTCCTGGAGCAAGTACTCCTCGATGAGAGCGGCCAGAGACGGCTGATCGGTCCCCGGGACAAAGAGCGGCACGGCGTCCGCGTCCCAGGCCCGCGCATCGGGCAAGGCCTGAGTCGGGAGCTCGGAGCCATCGGGGAGCTTGCCGCTCCACACACCCACGACCTCCTGGTCGCTCGATGGAGTGATGATCCACAGGCGACGTGGCCCGAGGTGCTTCGCGGGATCCACGGTGATCACGAGGGCGGCCTTCGGCCCCAGCATCGGGAAGATCTGTTGCACCAGCCCCACCACGTGGGCAGCAGACGTGCGCTGGGGCGGAATCGAGGCGCGCGTCCCCTCGGCGTTGAGCTTCGCAAAGAGGGTCTTGCCCTTCGGGTCGACGGACCCGCCATCGACGAGCAACGCGAAGTCCTCGTTCCCCGCGGCGGCCTTCTTCATCTCCACACCGCCGCCGACCAGGAACCCGGAGACCCAGGAGTCCGCGAGATGCGCGTCCTCGGCCGAGAGAATCCCGATGAGTGAGGCGTCGTCGTGCACCCCACGCTTCGCCAGCCACGCGGCGATCTGCCCCCAGGGGGCCCCGCGATCAATGGCCCACTCCACCGTGTGCGCGAAGGTCCCGTCGCCGCCCGAGTGATGCACCGCGCGCCCCACGCTGTCGTAGAGCTCGAGGCGCTCGAGGGTGTCGAGGGGCTGATCTTCGAGCAGCTCCTCCTGGCCCACGAGACGAGGAATGCGGCCGAGACGAACCAGGTTGTGAATCGCGTGCGGCTGGGTCGGATCGCGCTGGAACGCAGCCTGGTACGAATCGATGGCGTCGTCGCGCTTGCCGACCTGCTCCAGCGAGAAGCCGAGGTTGTAGTGCACCTCGTAGCCAGCATCCCGCTTGGTGCGGGCTTCGCGGCCGTGCTTCACGGCCGCCTTCCAGTCCTTGCGCTGCATCGCCACGAGGGCGAGGCCACCAAGGGGGCGCGGGTCGTGGATCGAGAGCTCGGAGGCTTCGTGAAACGCGGCGGCGGCTGCGTCCAAGTCTCCGCCTTGCAGAGCTTCGGCGGCCTTTCGCAGGGCGGGATCAGCGGCCGCGGGGTCCCAGTGGGGCGGGCCCGCCTCCTTGCTGACGTCCAGGCGCCCGACTACCTCCATCTTCGGCTTCTCGGCCATGACTCCTCCATCCGGCGTGGCGCCGGAGACGGAGTTTCGCAGATTCGAAGGGGCGGGGGCCCGGTGTCGGGAACGAAGAGGACCTATCGGTGAGCCGACGGCCTCCCGTGATGGCGTCACGACGGCGGGTTCGGCCCCGCGAGCCCCTCGAAGATCGCCCACAGCGAGCGAAGCTCGTCGACGTCGCGCACCACGATCCGGGGGAGGGGGGAGTCCGTCGTGCGGCGCACACGCAGGTCCTGAAGCGCGGCCAGGCCTGCGGTGGAGTCCTCGACCCAGATGTCCAGTTCGCCGCAGCCGAGCGCCAACGCCCCCAACACACCGCGAGTCTGGAGCGCCGACATCAAGGACTCGTCGTCATCCGGGATGTCGGAGAGCACCACCGCCCATGCGCCAGCGGCCTGTTTCGCGCGGACTCGTGAGGCGAGGATCGGCAGGTCGACTCGAGGACCCCGCCAGGCGCCGTAGCAAAAGGGCGGGGCCAGGAGCTTCACCGGGGATCCCCCCGGCCGCTCCGCGAGCTCCCGGGCCGCTGCGACGAGGGCGTCCATTCGCTACTCGGTGACCCCCAGCACGGGCTCCTCGAGCAAGGTGCCCCACGCCCACGCGTACTCCTCTGCCGGCGTGTCGGGGCAGAACGTCTCCTCGTACACCTGGCCACCCAGGTGCAAGAACGAGGTGTTCTGGAAGGAGAAGTCGTTGCCTGGCTCGACCCAGGCATCGAAGAACTGCCCATCGAGGGTCGCCATCTGCACGTACATGGGAAGGCCACGGGCGATCCCGCACTCGGTCTCCCAGGCTTCGCCGCAGCCGAAGAGGTCCGGCTCGACCCACAGCTGGAACTCGTCGCTGAGGACGGGGTCGGGGATGGCCATGTTGGCGAAGACCATGCGGACCCAGCTGGGACCGAACACCTCCACCCCGAGGATGGCGTCGGTGCCCCAGGGGGTGTTTCCCGGGGTCAGCCAATAGACCCGCCCAGGTCCGTCGCTCATGGTCTCGAGGTCCGCCTCGAAGCCAATGGAGAACTCAGTGAGGACCCCAGCCGCATCGAGCACGCGGATCGACCCCGGACTGAAGGCCAGCTCTCCCTCGTACCAGGTGCCGCCGAAGTCCAGGCCCGCGCTGGACGAGAGCTCGATCCACCCTGCGCTCGGGGCGCAGTCGACGGAGATGTCGTCATCATCATCGTCGTCGTCGTCGTCAGACATGTCGTCGTCGTCGGACATGTCGTCGTCGTCGGACATGTCGTCGTCGTCGGACGCGTCGTCGTCGTTCCCTACCGGGTTGTTGTCCAGCGTCGGCGGGCAGCCGAGCAGCAGGACCAGGAGCAGGAGGGAGGGGTGCGATGTGCGCATGGGCCCATTCTGCCAGCGCGGCCGCCGGGCTCACCGTGCGCGGACGCGCCCCCAACCCCTCGCGACGCTATTCTCCCAAGCGGAGTCTTCCTTGAGTCGATCGCGCACCCCTCTGAGCACCTCCGGCCCCGATCCGGACGACATCATCCGCGTTCTGGACGACCTGATCCTGGACGCTGTCCAGGCGCGCGCCTCCGACGTGCACATCGAGCCGAAGGAGGATCGCCTCCGCATCCGCTACCGCATTGACGGCGTGATGAACGAGCAGCCGTCGATGAAGTTCCGCCTCGCCCTGCCGCTCATCTCCCGGGTCAAGGTGCTCGCGAAGATGGACATCGCCGAGCGCAGGCAGCCCCAGGACGGCACCTTCAAGACGAAGCTGGGCCGCCTCGGCCCTGTCTCGTTGCGCGCATCGACGTTCCCGTGCTTCGAGGGCGAGAAGCTGGTCATGCGGATCCTCCGCGCAGGGGACATCCTGTCGCTGGACAAGCTCGGCATGAGCACTGGGCAGGTCGTCCAGCTCCGGACGCTGGTGAACCGCACGGGCGGACTGCTGCTCGTGACCGGCCCCACCGGCTCCGGCAAGACCAGCACCCTCTACGCCGCGCTGTCCGAGCTCGACACCAAGCGCCTCAACATCGTGACCCTCGAGGACCCCATGGAGGTCCAGATCCCCGACATCACCCAGGGCCAGGTGAATCGGCGGGCGGGCTTCACCTTCGCCTCCGGGCTCCGCGCCATCCTCCGGCAGGATCCCGACGTCATCCTGGTGGGCGAGATGCGCGACGCCGAGACGGCCGCCATCGCGGTGCAGGCGAGCCTCACCGGGCACCTCGTGCTCAGCACGATGCACACGAACTCCGCCATCGAGACCATCACCCGACTCATCGACATCGGGCTGGAGCCCTACGTCGTCGCCAACGCGATGATCGGGGTGCTCTCCCAACGTCTGGTGCGCGTCGTGTGCCCCCACTGCGCCGAGGAGTACACCCTCGGCCGCGACGTCAGCGAAGAAGTGGGCTTCGCCATTCCTCCCGAGTCGAAGTTTCTACGAGCCGTGGGATGCGAGCGCTGCCTGCACACCGGCTTTCGAGGTCGCACCGGCATCTTCGAGATCGTCGAGATGGGGGATCGCCTCCGCACGATGATCAAGCAGAAGGCCGAGAACCACGACATCAAAGCGCACCTGCGTGAGCGCGGCATCCCCACCCTTCGGCGGGTGGGGTTCCAGTCCGCGCTCCAAGGGCGAACCACCGCCGCTGAAGTCCTCCGGGTTACCTGAATGTCATCGAGCTGTCTGTGTCACTCCGGCGCCGGGGGAACCTTCTCCAGCGCCGCCGCCCAACCTCATCACGCGCCGGATCTGCGCCTCGAACCGAGGCACCTCGACCTGGACTTGCGTCTGGATGTCGATGGGCGCCGGGCCGAGGGCGTCGTGATTCACACCGTCGTCGCCCGCACCGAGGGTCCTCGCGAGCTGGTCCTCGACGCCGTTGCGCTGGGGATCAGCGCCGTCGAAGACGCCGACGGTCACGAGCTGAGCTGGCACCACGACGGCGAGAAGCTCGGCATCACCTGGGCCGAGGGGGTTCCGCGCGGTGACGAGCGACGCGTGCGGGTGGCGTGGAGCGTGGAGAGCCCGCTGACGGGCCTGCTGTTCTCCGGCCCGGACGACGCCTACCCCAACGCCCCGCGCTGGGCAGCCACCGACCACGAGACCGAGCGCGCGCGCCACTGGCTGCCCTGCCTCGACCACCTCAGCGTGCGCACGCCGCTGGACATCGCCATCCGCGCCCACAGCGGCTTCACGATCCTCGGACCCGGTCTCCAGGTGGGCGAGGAGGCCCACGACGACGGAACGAAGACCGTGCGCTGGCGGCTTGAGCAGCCCTGCCCGTCGTACCTGCTCTGCATCGCGGTGGGCGACTTCGTGCGCGCCGACGGCGGCGAGGTGGACGGCCGGGAGATCGCGTTCTTCGCGCCGGCGCCCTTCACCGAGGAGCAGCTGAGTCGGAGCTTCGGCATCACCGCCGAGATGATGCAGTGGATGCAGACGCGCCTCGGCGTGCCCTTCCCCTATCCGAAGTACTTCCAGTTCGCCGTCGAAGGCATCGGCGGCGCCATGGAGAACATCTCCCTCGTCTCCTGGGAGGCTCGCTTCGTGTGCGACGAGTTGCTGTCGGCGGAGTGGGGCTGGCGGGTGGACCTGGTGAACCTGCACGAGATGGCGCACAGCTACTTCGGCGACCTCGTGGTGTGTCGCGACTTCAGCCAGACGTGGCTCAAGGAGAGCTGGGCCACCTACATGCCCGTGGTGTGGCTCGGTGACACCCAGGGCGACGACGAATTGCACTTCCGGCTGCACGAGCAGCGCACCGGCTACTTCGATGAGGCAGACAACCACTACGCTCGTGCCATCGTCACCCGCACGTTCGACTCCTCGTGGGACATGTTCGACCGCCACCTGTATCCGGGCGGCTCGGTGCGATTGCACATGCTGCGGCGGCGACTCGGAGACCACGACTTCTGGGAGGGCGTGCGCATCTACATCGAGCGACACGCGGGCGGGACGGCGGAGACCGACGACTTCCGGCGCGCTCTCGAAGAGGCCAGCGGTCAGACGCTGACTGCGTTCTTCGACCAGTGGCTCTACTCCCCGGGCTATCCGAAGCTGAAGGCGACGAGCGGCTGGAGCGGCGAGCGCGGTGAGCTCACCCTGACCGTCGAGCAGACCCAGGCCGACGCGGGTCGAGGTATCGGCCTGTTCGAGCTGCCCCTCGAGGTGGCGCTCGAGACCGAGGAGGGGTGGATTCGACGGCGCCTGCCCATCACGGGAGCACGGCACGTCCTCGTACTCGAGCTGGCCGCGAAGCCCACCCAGATCGTGTTGGACCCCGACGGAGACCTGGTCTTCGGTCTGGAGTTCAAGGCCGGCGAGGACTCCCTGACGCGTCAGCTGCGTGAAGGCCCCTCCATGGCCGCGCGCATGCAGGCCGCGGTGCTCCTCGGCACGAAGCCCGGCCGCAAGGCAGTGGCGACCCTCGCGGCCGTGGCACGCTCGGAGCCCTTCTGGGGCCTCCGGGTGATCATCGCGAAGGCCCTCGGTGGGGCGAAGACCACCGCGGCCGCTCAGGCCATCGCGGAGCTTCTCCTCAGTGAGAAGGACCCCCGGGCGATGCACTCCCTGACGATCGCCGCCGGCTCCGTGCGGGAGCCCGCCCTGGAGGCGGCCCTGCTCGAGTGGCTCGCGAGGCCCGACCGCCCCCACCTCGCAGCAGCCAGCGGGTACGCCTCCCTAGGTGCGCAGCGGGGAGATGAGGCAGCCAACGCGGCGGTCCTTCGCGACGGGATCGAGGACGATGGACTCCACGGCCTGCGGCGGCGCGGGGCCCTCCAGGGACTCGCGAAGCAGCGCAGCAGCGCAGGCCGGGACCTGCTGTCGGCTCGGCTCCCCTACGGCGCGGACTCCCACTACGTGCGCGGGATGGCTGCAGAAGCACTCGGCGGGTCAGCACGGTTTGGATCGACGGCGGAGCGCACCGAGGCGATGGAGTTACTCGCGGACACCACCCGTGACCCGAACTACGGGGTACGCATGGCGGCGGTGCGCGCGCTTGCTTCGCTGGGAGAGGCTCCAGCAGCGAGCGCAGTGCGCGCCGCGGTGTCGAGCTTCGCGGCCCAGGACCATCCGAGGGTCCACAAGGCGGCCTCGCGTCTCGCGAAGGCGGGGGTGGCGTCCGAGTCGGCCCGGCTCACCAAGAGCCTGGAGCGGCTTCAGGACACAGTGCGCGGACTCAGGGAGCGTATCGAGACGCTGGAGGGACGGCAGGAGGCCTAGCGACCGTAGGTCTGCTTGCCGAGTTCCGCGTAGACGGTGCCGCCATAGCCACCGTTGTCACGGGGGTTGTGGTCGACGTCGCGGAAGAGGTCGGCGTTGGACGGGTCTTCCCAGTCACGAGAGGTGCCGACGCGCTCGGGGACGGGCACGTCCAGCTTCGGAAAGCCAACGAGTCCCAGCGTCACCGCCAGAAGGATGAAGAAAAACAGCGTCCTTGTGGGCACCAGTAGTCACACCTTCCTGAGCGCAGAGATCCCTCTTCCTCGCTCCGTAGCCTCTTCCTCGCTACTTACTGTAGGGAAGTCGGGCTAGGGGGGGAAGCCGAACTCCAGTTTACTGCGGGACCATGCGGAAGATCTCGCCGGCGGCGTAGTCACCGAGCAAGATCTCGCCCCGCTCGTCCTCGCCCATGGTGGCGACGAGGATGCCCACGTTGCCCTCCCACACATCGCCCACGTCGCCGGTGGCGGTGATGGACCACAGGGGCGAGGAGGGGGCGTAGGTGAAGTCGCTGAAGAAGTACTGGCCCTGCAGGTCCGTGAAGGTGCACCCGCGGTACACGTAGCCGCCCGTGATGCTCACGCCCTGGGAGTGTCCGTACTCGAAGACGGGATCGGTGAAGTCGCCGGCGCAACCGTCGTAGGCCTCGAAGCCCTCGCGGCACGGCCAACCGAGGTTGTCTCCGGCGGACGCGACGTCGATCTCCTCGAGCTGGTTCTGTCCGACGTCAGCGATCCACATGGCGCCGGTCTGCCGGTCGAAGCTCCACTTCCACGGGTTGCGCAGTCCCCACACGTAGGTCTCGTCCAGCGGGGCCTCACCGATGAAGGGGTTGTCGCCGGGAATGCCGTACTCACGTCCGTCGCTCGGGTTGTCGACGTCGATGCGGAGAATCTTGGCGAGCAGGGTGTCGGGGTTCTGGCCGTTCCCGAACGTGTCGCCGGCGCCGCCGCCATCCCCCAGGCCGATGTAGAGGTACCCGTCCGGGCCAAAGTGAATGGCGCCGCCGTTGTGGTTCGACGCGGGCTGCCCCACTTCGAGGATGATCCGCTGCGACTCCACGTCGGGCTCGCCGTCGGCCGGGTCGTCCACGGTGAACTCGGCGATGACCGTGTCCTCGCTGTTGTTGTCGTAGTGGACGTAGAACTTGCCGTTGGTACCGAAGTCCGGGTGGAAGGCCATCGCCAGGAAGCCGGTCTCGTCACCGAGGCCGCCGACGTTCGTGACGAGGTCTCCGATGTCCAGCCAGGTGCGCGCGGTGTTGTCGCCGTCGCGGAAGTAGCGGATGCGCCCGTTCTGCTCGACCACGAAGATCCGGTGGCTGCCGTCGCCCGCGTTCTGAATGTCCACGGGGCGGTCGACTCCCGCTCCCACGCTCTCGAGCTCCACATCGGCACCGGAGACCGCCGTCACGCCGTCGCAAGGGTCCACGACCGGATCGGTGGAGTCGTCGTCGTCGTCCCCCTGAGGACAGCCGGCGAGCGGCATGAGGAGGGACAGGCAGAGGGCAGTACGAAGAGTGAGATTCATGACCAGCGGTTTCTAGCACGCTGGCCGCGGACCGTCCGTCACTTTGCAGCCTTCTGACGGGGCGCTCGAGTGCCCTACTTGGAGCGCTTGCCCTGGGCCTCCCGTACGCGGCGAGCCTCGGCCGCGGACATCGCCACGCGGCGCCCTCGAATCGAGCGCTTGGGCACGTTCTCGTCGTCGCCCTCTTCCTTCGTCGTTCCGGCGAGCATCGAGGGGCGAAGGGCGGACACCTCGCGCCCCAGCTTCTGGTACTCCCGGAGCACGGCGTGGGCGAGCATCGCCTTCGTGATCCTCCGCTCAGGGGTAGCCGCTGCGTCGCAGGAAGCAGCCACTGCGACACTCCAGATGTTTGCCCCGGCCAGCTTGAAGTCCGAGGCCACCGCGCGCAGGTCGACGCCTTCGGCGAGAGGGAAGGCCTCGGGCAACACCCGCTGCCAGATCCGCAGCCGCTGCTCGGCTTCGGGGAACGGGAAGTCCACGACGAACGTGAACCGACGCAGGAAGGCCTCGTCGATGTTCCGCTTCAGATTGGTCGTCAGGATGGCGATCCCATCGAAGGACTCGATCCGCTGGAGCAGGTAGCTCACCTCGAGGTTGGCGAAGCGGTCCTGGGCGCCCTTCACGTCGGCGCGCTTCCCGAAGAGAGCGTCCGCCTCGTCGAAGAGGAGCACGCACGGCGCTTCCTCCACCGCGTCGAACAAGCGGTTGAGGTGCTTCTCCGTCTCGCCGACCCACTTGCTCACGACGGAGGCGAGATCGACGCGGAAGAGCGGGTAGCCCAAGGCCTGAGCAATCACCTCGGCCGACAGGGTCTTGCCAGTGCCTGGTGGCCCAGAGAACAGCGCCTTGATGCCGCGCTCGCCGTCGCGGACGTTGGAGCGACCGAGGGCCTCGAGGACCTCCTCGCGGCGGTCCACCTGGGCGACCAGCTCCTGGAGGAGCACGCCCGCTTCCTTCGGGACCACGAGATCGTCCCACCCACGACGCACGGGAATGCGCTGCGCGAGCGGCCCCATGTCCGGGAGGAAGGCGTCGGCGGCGCTGGCGATGACGTCCTCGCCCATGATGTGTGGGAGGCCCCGGGCGGCGGCGCGGTTCTTCGCGAGCTCCACCACCTGCGCCACCTGGCCGCGGCTGTACCGGTAGCGACGGGCGAGGTCGTAGGGCGTCAGCGCGAGGTCCGACAGCGCCTTCTTCTGCTTCTTGTCCTTCCGAAGGGCCTTGAGGGCGTCGGCCCACGCGGACTCCCGCTCCGCGAGGGTCATTCCGGGCAGCGACAGCGCGAGGAAACGCCGGTTGTGGCCGATGGGCTCGGCGACTCCCGGCAGGGCGTTGTGCAGCAGGATCGGCTCGGGGGCACCGACGGTGGCGAGCAACAGCGGCGCCAGCGGATCGATGCCGTCCTCGGCGGGGGGGGGATCCATCAAGAGCAGGACGGCCCCTTGCAGGCGGGTCTCCCGGGCGAGGCGCGAGGCCTGGAGCATGGTGCGCACACCGAGGCGCTCGGCGGCGGCGTAGTCAGCCACCAACAAGGGCGCCTGGCGCGTGCGGGCGAGGTGCCGCGCGGCGACGAGAGCGTCCCGCTGGGACCGCGCGTCCAGGCGAAGAACGGGCGAGCGAGCCGACGCGGGCAGGGCGCTCATGACGCCCTCCACAGCCGCCGCGACCGTCTTGCGTGCCGGGGGCGCCTCGGGGTCGACGGGCTCCAGCGTGGTCCAGGAGAGGAGGTCGGGATCGTGGACCTCGGCCTGAAGCAGCCAGCGAGCGATGCGCGGCGCGACCGACAGCGGGCGCGCGGGCAGCGCGGTGCGGCCATCGTTGGCGTCGCGGAAGACCACGAGCTCGTTGCGGACGAGGCGCGACTCCGGGGCGAATCGGGCCCCGAGGGCGAGGCGCTCTCCCCGATCGTCGGCGAGCATCCGGGCGGCGAGAGAGGGAGTGAGCTGCTGGGCGGAGAAGTCGTCCTGCAGGTACGCGAAGAGGCGCAAGTAGCGGGCGTTCACCTCGGGAGCCAGGCAGAGCAGGAGCAGGTCGAGGTCGGTGTCGTCGAGGTCGAACGCCGCGGCGAGCCGGGTAAGAGGCGCAGACCCTTGGGCCTCGGCCTCGGCGGCCCGTGTGGTGAGGACCTCCTCACGGCGCGTCTCGAGGAGCTTGCGCAGTCCACCGGAGATGTCGTCGTCGACCCGGAAGGGACCGATGTCGAGGAGGTCGCCGAGGATCTCATCGACCTCCGCCTCCCCGATGTAGGCGCCCCACGGGGCGTCCTTGGACAGCGCACGGCCGCGAGCCCGCACACGCTGGACTTCGGCGAAGATCACGAGGTCCACCCAGGACAGGGCGGCCAGAAGGGCGTCGGAACTCATCACCTCCAGCATACCGGGCTCGGAGGCGAGGCCTTCCCGGTCGATGGCGCGGGCCCCCTGACAGAGGGTGTCAGCAGGGGGCGAAGCGCCCCGGCCTCCTGACACAACCCTGTCAGGAGGCCCCCTCTAGGTTCTCTCTGTCGGCGCGGCGGTATTCGCTGCCTCGACGCAGCACATCTCTACATGAGAGCAGGAGAGAAACATGTCCTCAAAGATTGTCTGGTTCGAGGTTGTCGGTCAGGATGCTGACAAGATGCGTGCCTTCTACGGAAAGCTGTTCGGCTGGAACTTCAACGTGCTGCCGGAGATCGACTACGGGCTCACGGCATGCGAGGAGACCGGGATCCCCGGCGGCGTGGGCAAGGCCCAGGCCGGCAATGGATGGAACGCGTTCTACGTCGGAGTGGACGACCTCGATGCGACGCTCGCCATGGCGTCGGACTCGGGCGCGTCGGTCCTCCAGCCCCCCACCACTCTCCCGGACGGCACGTACCTCGCGGTGATCGCCGATCCCGAGGGCCGACCCCTGGGTCTCGTGAAGAACCAGGCCGGGACGACTACCTGACCGGAGCCTGATGCGACGCGCGGACCGCCTGTTTCAACTCGTACAACTTCTGCGAGCCCGTCGCATGACGACGGCGGACGCCCTGGCGTCCGAGCTGCAGGTGAGTCCGCGCACCATCTACCGGGACATCGCGGACCTCCAGCGAAGCGGTGTCCCGGTCCGGGGTGAGGCCGGAGTTGGGTATCGCCTCGAGAAGGGATTCGAGTTGCCGCCACTGACGTTCACCAGCGAGGAGATCGAGGCCCTCGTCATCGGCGCCCGCATGGTGGAGGCGTTCGGTGACGAGCAGCTGGCGAGCTCCGCGCGGCAGGCGATGACAAAGGTGGAGGCTGTCCTTCCAGACCCGCTGCGCCGCGTGATGCGGAACACCGCCATGTTCGCTCCGACGATGCCGTGGCACACCGCGCGGGCGGAGGGGCTCGACGTGCTTCGGCAGGCCCTGGCGGTGAAGCGCAAGGTGCGGTTCGACTACGTGCGGGGGGACGGCACGGCGTCGGACCGGTCGGTGACCCCGCTGGGGCTGTACTTCTGGGGGAACCGCTGGTCCATGGCGGCGTGGTGCGACCTGCGGCAGGACTACCGGAACTTCCGCCCCGATCGCATGGGCACCATCGAGTTGCTCAAGGAGCCGGCGGCAGAGGGGCGTGACCTCGACGGCTTCCGCGAGCACATGCGCCAACAACGAGACGCCGGGGATCATCCGGCGTTGAGCGAGGGCGAGAGCTAGCCAGAGGTAAGGCCTCCGCCAATCGGGGAGCCAGACGCGCCAATCAGGGCTTCCCCGCGCCGTAGCGCACCTCGAGTACTTCGTACTCTGTCGGCCCCGCGGGGGTCTTGACCTCGACCACATCCCCGGCGGACTTCTTCATCAGCGCCCGGCCCACGGGACTCTGGATGGAGATCCGGCCCTTCTTCGGCTCGCTCTCCTCCTTGTCGACGAGGCGCCAGGTGAACACCTCCCCGTCCTCGCGCTCCACCTCCACGATGGCGCCGAACCGGATGTGGTCGGTGTGGGGCATTGCCCCCAGGTCCACCGGCGTCACCCCGTCGACCTTGCGCCGCAAGTAGCGCAGCCGGCTGTCGATGGTCCGAAGCCGCTTCTTGCCGTAGATGTACGCCGCGTTCTCCGACCGGTCGCCCAGCTCCGCCGCCGCGCTCACCTCGGCGACCACCTCGGGGCGCTCCTCGTGCCAGAGCCGGTCGATCTCCTTCTCGAGGGCATCGAAGCCCTCCCTCGTCATGTGCCGCGCCATCCGTCTCCCTGGAGTCCATCGAGCCGCTCGACTCAGGCTTTGCGGCCCCACGTCCACCAGGCCGCCAGCCCCACGATGGCACCCCCGAGGTGCGCGAGGTAGGCCACCCCACCCCCGCCGGTCGCCATGCCCGCGAATGAACCCAGCAGTTGCATGCCCACCCAGAACGCCATGTAGACGACGGCGGGCAGCGTGAACCACCGGAACCAGATGACCAGGCCCAGCCGCGCCTGCGGGAAGCGCGCCCCGTACAGGATCATCACCCCGGAGATTCCTCCGCTCGCGCCCACCAGCGGAATCGACGAGGACGGGTCGGCCAGCATGTGCAGCAGCGTGCCGGCGAACGCCGCCCCCGCGAGCACCGCCGCGAAGCGCTTGCTGCCGAGGAAGTCCTCGACGTTGTCTCCGAAGATCAGAAGGAACCACAGGTTCCCCAGCAGATGCAGCACACCGCCGTGGAGGAGGAACGAGGTCACCCAGGTGACGCCGCCCTTTCGGAAGGGCTCTGCCGGCACGAAGGCCCAGCCCTCGATGGCCGTCCCCAGGTCCCCGAACGTGAACAGCGCCACCACCACCAGCAAGACGCCCACGGTCCACGTCACCACCGGCGCGCGACTCACCGCGGGCGGATTCACCTCCACCGGCGCGAACATCGCCAGCAGGTACTTCCAGCCCGTCACGTCCTCGTAGTCGCCCGCATCACGCTGAATCCGGTCGAGGGTGTATGCGAGCTCGGCGTCCAGCATGGGAGGCGGGCTGTCGGGACGGGGCGACTGCACGCGGATCGGCGCTGGGGGACCGCGCTTCAACCCCACGGGCTGGAGCGGGAGCTGCTCGAGCTCGTCGGCGTCGAAGAACACCACGTGACACGAAGTGCAGACATCGATGTCCACCAACGCGGGCTCCCCGACGGGGCTCTCCTCGGGCGACAACAACAGCGTGACCTCCCGCATCGCCCGGCGGCACGACGGGCAGTCCCGCCCGGGGTGGGCTCGACCGGCGCGCGCGTCCTGCCAGAGCCGGGACAACGGACCCTTCTCCAACGACTGCTGAAGAAAGGCGAGGGTCCCCATGCGGGCGGAGCATCGGCGGCACATCCAGAAGGACCCGTCGGGTCCCTTGGTGCGGCTCATGGTGGCTTCGCAGCTGGCGCAGATCACGTGCTTCCTCGGGTCATCGGAGGGAGCCTACGTGCTCGGCGTGAGCCCCTTGCATCCCCGGGTTACGAAACGGTTACTTGCAAGGGACGTGGCCGCTCCGCACCCTGGAAGCATGGACGCGAAGCCTCCGATTCTCGTGGTTGAAGATGAAACCGCCATCCGTGTGGGCCTGTGCGACGTGCTCGCCTACCACGGGTTCGCGCCGACGGGCGTCGACAACGGCGACGACGGCCTCGCCGAAGCCCTGTCTGGGCGGTACCGCCTGCTGGTGCTCGACGTGATGCTCCCCGGTGTCGATGGCTTCACCATCGCGCGCACCGTGCGGGACAAGCTGCCCAAGCAGGCCATCCTCATGCTCACGGCCAAGGGCGCCGAGTCCGACGTGCTCGAGGGGTTCAACTCCGGGGCCGACGACTACGTCAGCAAGCCCTTCTCCGTGCCTCAGCTCGTCGCCCGCGTCCAAGCGCTGGTGCGGCGGGCGGCCCCGGAGTCGCGGCGTCAGTTCCAGCTCGGCAGCCTCGACGTCAACGCCGACACCCTGGTCGCATCGAAGGGCGGCGCCCTCGAAGAGCTCTCCCCCCGAGACATCGAGGTCCTGGCGTACTTCTCGGCATCGCCAGGCAAGGTCATCAGCCGTGAGGACCTGCTGCGGGATGTGTGGGGCTACGCCCGCGCCGAGGCCCTGGAGACCCGCTGCGTGGACATGCACATCGCCAAGCTGCGCAAGAAGCTCGTGCCCCTCGGGGCCGGGGGCGACTCCCTCATCGAGACCGTCCGAGGAGCCGGCTACCGCGTCCGGGTCTGACCCGACGCCCGCCCCGTCATGCGCCGCATCGGCATCCTCGTTGCCATCCTCAGTGTGCTGCTCCTGGCAGGCCTGGGCATGCTGGTGGCGCGCGCCCTGGAGAGCGTCGAGCGCGAGCGCGCCATGCGACACGAAGTCCTCGCCGAGCGCGTGTTCGACGAGCTCGAGGAACAGCTCACCGAGCTCACCGAGCGCGAGGAAGCCCGGCCGTTCCTCCAGTACCGCTTTTTCTACGTGCCCGAGGGTCAGGTCGGGGCGAACCCGGCGCTGTCTCGCTCGCCGTTGTCCAACGTGCCCGAAGACGACTGGCTGCTCGGATGGTTCCAGCTCGATCCCGGCGGGGGGGTCACCACACCCCTCGAGCCCGACGACGACGGCCTCGCCAGCTCCATCGGCTGGGCCCGCGACCTCGCGCTGGAGACCCGCATCGCGCGACTTCGCGAGGTGGCACGCACGCTGCCCGTCCAGGCCGAGGACCGCCGCCTCGTGGCAGGGGCCGACATCGTCATCGACGAGAAGACGGCGGAGCCTCCCAAGGAGCGCAGCCTCTCCACCAAGACGCCCGCCCCGACCTCCGAGCCCGCTCCCGCCCCTCCACCTCCCCCGTCGAAGCCAGCCACCACCATCGACAAGACCACCGAGGACGGCCTCGCGGATGCGCGCACCGAGACAGGCCGGAAGAGCGGCCTGCGGGTGGCAAAGAAGGAGTCCGCTCCCGCCCCTCAGCAGAGCGCGGACCCGTACGGAATCGGATCGCTCAACAAGGGAGCCACGCGCCGCGCCGACCGACAGCAGCGCGTCACCAAGAGCAACGTCGAGAACGTGCGCAGCTACCAGTTCCCCGAGGGGAACGAGGCGATTCTGCGTGGCGACCAGGGTCTGCCGGAGGTCGCCTTCGACGCCGAGAGTGGCGACGCGGTGGTGCAGGTCGCCGACGAAGCCGCGAAGGACCAGTGGACGGTCGCCGACGGCGCCGCCTTCGCAGAGGAGGAGGAGGCCGCGGAGCGCGAGGACTCGGGCGGCTTCGCAGACCTCGACGAGCTCGACGAGGCGGTGGACGACGCTGCGGACGAGAGCCGCGAGGCTACGGTGGACTCCGTGCAGTCCGAGGTCGCCTACGCCCCGGAGAAGAAGCGCAAGGCGAAGCAGGCCCGCCGACGGAACCGTGCCGTCCCCCCGCCGGCCATCGGCGCCCGAGCCAAGAGGCAGGCAGCTCAGGGGCCCCAGGCCGCGAGCCCGGAGCCAGAGCCCGCGGCCGAGCCGGTGGCCGATGCCCCAACCCTCGACGCTCCCGCCCCAGAGGTCACAGAGCAGCTGCCGGACCAGGACGACGACGGCCTCGACGAGCTCCGGGTGCAGGAGGCCCAGCCCCAGGACCGCCTCGGGGCAGCAGCGACCGGCGAAGCCTCCGCACTCTCGGTCGGAGCGGAGGCCGGAGGGGTGGCCTACCGCGCCACCGGCGGCCTGGTGGACAACGCCTCCGTGGCCGGCAAGGCCGACGCCGACCCCAACTCCCAGCGCGAAGCTCAGAAGGCCCAGCAGCAGAACCAGCCACGGCGAGCTCCGACATCCCGCAGCACGAGTACGGCGGTCGTCGCCCCACCCATCGAGGACGCAGGCGACCGCGAGGTCGACGTGGAGATCTCCCCGTTCCGGGGGCACCGCGTGGACGACGACACCATGGTGCTGTTCCGCACGGTACGCATCGGCGAGGTGGTCTACGTGCAGGGGCTCGCCCTGCTGCTCCCCAAGCTGGTCCGGTGGCTCGAGGAGGAGGCTCTCGCCGGCAGCGAGGTCGAGTCGCTGCTGCAGCTCGCCTGGAACGGAGGCGCTCCCGCCTCGTTGCGCGCGGCCCCCGACTTCACCTTCGCCCACACGTTCGCCGACCCCTTCGCTGGGCTGAGCGTGACCTCCTACCTCACCGCCCTCCCGGAGCAGCGCGGCTCGGGCCGCACCTGGATTCTCCAGCTCACCGCCCTGCTCGTGATCGTCGGGCTGCTGGGGATCATCGCGCTGTGGCGCATGGTGTCGGTCGTGGTGCACTTCGCAGAGCGGCGCAGCAACTTCGTGGCCGCGGTGTCTCACGAGCTGAAGACGCCGTTGACCGCGATCCGGATGTACGCAGAGATGCTTCGCGACGGGTACGTCCTCAACGAAGAGAAGCGCAGCGAGTACTACGAGACGATGGCGGCCGAGTCCGAGCGTCTCTCGCGGCTGATCCAGAACGTCCTCGAGCTCTCACGGCTGGAGAAGGGCGCGAGCGCGGGGAGCGAGATCATCACCGGCGACGTGCGACCCGTGCTCGAAGAGGCCGTGCGGGTACTGGAGCGGCACGCCCGGGAGCGGGGCTTCTCCATCGTGCTTCACCTCCCCGACGACCTGCCCGCCGTGCGCTACGAGCGGGACGGCTTGCTCCAGGTGCTGATCAACCTCGTCGACAACGGCATCAAGTTCAGCAAGGCATCGGGCGCCAAGGAGGTGGAGATCGAGGCCATCCCCAAGGGCGGCGGCGTCGTACTCCAGATTCGCGACCACGGCCCTGGAGTCCCCACTCGCCAGCTGAATCGGATCTTTCAGCCCTTCTATCGAGGCGAGCGCGAGTTGACCCGGCGCACCAAGGGCACCGGAATCGGTCTCGCCCTGGTGAAGGGGATCGTCGATCGCATGGGGGGCAACGTGAGCGCCCGGAACCACCCCGATGGCGGGTTCGAGGTCCGAGTCTCCCTCAGCGCGGCCGCCTGACGCCTGACGCCCCCCGTTCTCGCCTTGAGTCGATCGGCGATCTGACGCTAGGGTTCCGACCCCCGAGGGGAGATGGGGGATGGAGGACCGAGTGGATCTCAAGCTGCTGTTCGACGAGTTCGGAGCCAGCATGGCGCGTGCCAGGGATCTGGACACGTCCGAGCGCTTGTCGGACTGGAGCGCCGCGGTGAAGACGCGGCTCGTGCGTCTGGGAGACCGCCGCAAGTACGTGCCGTTTGCCACGGACGACCGCCGCAAGTCTGGCGCGTATCTGTGGGACGTCGCCTGGTGCGTCGAGGACAAGATCCGCCGAGGACAGCCCCCCAGCGGCGCCGGCATCCCCAAGCTGCAGTTCCCCCACGCCCCGTATCGGCGCCTCGTGCTCACCGCCGAGGTCGAGTGGGGCCGGCAGGGCCAGCGCTCCGGCACCCAGGTGTATCGCCAGAACCTCGAGGAGGTGTTCCGGGACTTCTACAAGCTGATGGACGCCCGCAGTCAGACCAAGGTGATGGTCTACACCACCTGGATGTTCCCGGATCAGGGCGGCCTGGACGGGCTCTTCCTCAAGGGCTTCCGGCAGATCCTCCTCGACTACGAGGGCCACCTCCCCCAGGACGCGTACCTCTTCATCGAGTTCGATGACCGGTCGCGCACGATCAACGGCTACAGCACCGAAGTGCCCCGCCGTGGCCCGCGCCCGTTCCGCCTCAAGCAGCTCGGCTCCGTCGCCTACCCGCGCAAGTGGGACCCGAAGCAGAAGTACTGAGCTGAGCTCGCTCTGACCCGTCAGGGGACGTGTTCCGGGGCATCTGCTGCAATGGTGGGGTGTTCCTGTGCGTATGCACCAGCGGCTGTGCTGGCGCCGAGCCCCGCGGTCCTGGAGGTTCCATGGCGAAGAAGAAGACTCCCCCGACCCCCGAGCGCGTGCGCTTTCCCGGCCTGTCCCCCCGGGCCTACGAACACCCCTCGGACCGCGCCGCCCTGGTGGCGCTGCGCAAGGTCCCCGGCTTCGACTTCGCGGTGCGCAAGCTCTTCGGCTTCATCGGTGACCGGTCACTTCGGCTCGCGACGCTCGCGTCGGCGGTGCGGGTCAGCCCCACGCAGTTCCCCAAGGTGCACACCAAGTACCTCGAGGCGTGCGCCATCCTCGACATCGTCGACCCGCCCGAGCTCTTCATCGCCCAAACCCCCATCGTCAACGCGGGAGCGGTGGGGATCGACGAGCCATTCATCGTCATCAACAGCGGCACCGTCATGCTGATGGACGAGGACGAGCTCCAGTTCATCCTCGCCCACGAGTTGGGGCACGTGCTGTCAGAGCACGTGCTCTACAAGACGATGATTCGATTGATGCTGCGCATGACGATCATCGCGATGGCCGTGCCCCTCGGTGGCGCTGCGCTCTTCGCGATTCTTGCGGCGCTCCTCGAGTGGGACCGCAAGTCGGAACTCAGCGCCGACCGCGCGGGCCTTCTCGTGGTCCAGGACCCCGCCGTCGCCTACCGAGCCCACATGAAGCTGGCCGGTGGCGGGCAGATGCCGGAGATGTCCGTCGACGAGTTCCTCGCCCAGGCCGAGGAGTACCGCGAGGGCGGCACCGTGGCGGACGGCGTAGTGAAGCTGCTCAACCTCATCGGTCGCACTCACCCGTTCCCGGTCCTGCGTCTCCACGAGTTGAAAGCGTGGGCCGAGGGCGACGCCTACCAGGAGCTCATGAAGGGCGAGTACCCCCGCCGCCACGAGGATCCCGAGACGTCGCTGTACAGCGAGATCATGAGAGGCGGCGCCCAGTACAAGGATGACTTCGAGAAGTCGCCTGACCCGCTGTTCGGCTTCGTCAAGGACCTGCGGCGCGAGGTGGTGGGGGGAGCCCAGTCCGTCGCGAGCTTCATTCGCAACAAGCGAGGGGGCGGCGACGCCGACGCGGCCAACGAGCCGGCGCCCGACGCCTGATCAGCGTCCGTAGGCGGGAATCAGCGCTCCACGCACCGCGCGGCTCGCGTCATCGAGCAGGAACACGATGAGCGCGGCGAGGGCGTCGGTGGAGACCCAGTCCGACGTGTCCGCATCGGGCATCGCCTTGCGGTTCGCCGGGGTATCGATGATGGACGGCATCACGCAATTTGCGCGAATACCCTCAGCGTCGAGGCTCTCGGTGATGCGATGGACCGCGCTCTTCGCCGCGGCGTAGGCGCTCATGGCTCCGGCGCCCGTGAGACCGTTCCGAGCGCCGATGGTCACCACGGATCCGCCGCCGCGCTCCTGCATCCCGGGGACCAGGGCAGCGAGGGTGTGACGAAGAGTCGTCACGTTCATGTCCTGCATCCACTCCCAGTCGTCGGTGAGCTCGTGCGCCTCCGAGCCCATGGTGAAGCCCCCGGCGATGGCGGCCACCCCGTCCGCCTCGAAGTCGGCGAGCGACTCCTGGGCACTGAGACCGTCGAGCAAGTCGATGCGACGCACCGTCACGCCAGGGCCGGCGAGACTCGCGAGGCGGGACTCGTTCATGTCGACGGCCACCACGCGGGCTCCCGCCGCGACGACGGCTCCCACGACGGCCTTGCCCAGAGCTCCGGCTGCGCCGGTCACCACGATCGTTCGTCCTGTCAGGGTCATGTGTGCCTCCGGGTCGCACCTTAGCTACCCAGGCACCCTCAGCGGGGGCTCAGGACCCGTTCATCAGCCAGACGGTGATCGCCGCAACGACGATGCCGAGGAAAACGACTCCCCCGAGGGACATGCCCTCCTCCGTGGGCGGGGACGGCAGGTCGTGGGCCGGCTCGGCCTGCGGTGGTTCCGGCCAGGGACTTGCGCCTGACTGCACCGGCGCGCTCCCCTCGGCGGTGGCACCGGGCTCCGCGGAGCCGGACGCTGCGATGGCCATGACCGCCGCGGCAGAGGTCTTCAGACCCGCCCCGGTTTGCTCGCGGTAGACCTTGATGGCACCGAGCAGGTCGCCTTGCTCCATCCGGCTGCGAATCTCATCGTCGAACGCGTTGGCCATGGACCCATGATAGGCCGAGCGAGGAATCGGATCAGGAGACCTTCGCCAGCCGCAGCGCCGGCTGAATCGCCACCATCACCTCGCCGTGCACCCCAGCCTCGAGGGCCGCGTGCGCCTCACCGATGCGAGACAGAGGGAACGTCTGGGCGACGGTGGGCCGAACCGAGCCAGCGGCGAGCAGTTCCGCGAGGTCGGAGAGGAGCTGCTGGCTTCCCATCGCCACTCCCGCCTTGGCCTTCGGCCCTGACGAGAGCGAGGAGATCAGTCCCTGCATCAGGGTGCGCAGCTCCATGTACAGCGTCACGTAGCGACCTCCGTCGCTGAGACACGTGCGCGCGGCGCTGAAGCCGGCGCCCGTCACGGTATCGAACACCACGTCCCAGGTGGCCCCGGTCTGGGTGTAGTCGGTGGTCTTGTAGTCGATGACGTCTCGCGCTCCGAGGTCGCGGACCAGGTCGGCATCGCGTCCGCCGCAGACGGCGGTGACCGTGGCACCGAGGTGCTTTGCGATCTGGACTCCGTAGCGCCCGACTCCCCCGGCGGCACCTACCACCAGCACGCGCTCCCCGGGCTGCACCTTGGCGATGTCCCGCAGGAAGACGAGGGCGGTCACCGCCCCGTACGGAGTCGCGGCGGCAGCCTGGGTGTCGATGCCCTCGGGAATGTGGGCCACCGCAGAGCCGGCATCCACAGCAAGGAGCTCTGCATGGGCACCGTTGTCGCAGCTCCCGAAGACGCGGTCTCCGACGGCGAATCGGGTGACTCCCTCACCGAGCTCCACCACGCGGCCGGCGAACATCGTGCCCGGCACGGGATAGCGAGGAGCGAAGACCCCAAACATGAGGCGACCAATGACTGCGCCGATGCCAGGGAAGTCGGCGGCCCGCAGGCGGCGGTCGCCGTGGGTGACGGGGCTGGCGTGCACCTCGATGAGAATCTGACCCTTGCCGACCGAGGGGCGCTCGACCTCCTGAACCTTGAGGACGCTGGGGGGACCGTAGTTGCTCTGGGATGCTGCCTTCATGGGGTGTACCTCGTGCCTGGAGTGATGGACGACCGGTTGGCCGCCGACACAGACGTTCTACCCATACGAATGTGTTTCGTTAATTCCCCAAATCGGCACTCGTGCTATGCCTTTTTGCATGAATTGGCGATCCATCCGATTTGACTGGAACCGTGCGCGCGCCTTTCTCGTGGCTGCAGAAGAGGGCTCTTTCTCTGCCGCAGGACGCGCGCTGGCCCTCTCTCAACCCACGGTGGGGCGGCAGGTCGCGGCCCTCGAGCAGGAGCTCGACGTCCTCCTGTTCGACCGGGTGGGACACCGGCTGGAGCTGACCTCGACCGGTCTCGACCTCGTGGAGCACGTCCGCGCCATGGGAGAGGCAGCCTCCCAAGTGTCGCTCGCGGCCGCCGGTCAGTCCCTCTCGCTCGCGGGCGTCGTGGTGATCTCAGCGAGCCAGTTGGACTCGGTGTTCACCTTGCCGCCGATCATCGCCGCCCTGCGGATCGACTACCCCGGGATCGAGATCGAGGTGGTGTCCACGAACCAGCAGAGCGACCTCAGCCGCCGCGAGGCCGACATCGCCCTGCGCAGTTTTCGGCCGAAGCAGCCCGACCTCGTCGCTCGCAAGGTGCGTCAATCAGCGGCACACCTCTACGCAACCCCGGAGTACCTGGCGAGCATCGGCAACCCGAGCACCCCGGACGAGCTCTCGCGCGGTGAGTTCCTCGGATTCGACCGGGACGACACGATGATCAGGGGCCTCAACGCCATGGGCCTGTCGCTGACGCAGGCGAACTTCCCGGTGATCACAGGGGACCAGCTGCTCCAGTGGGAGCTGGCGAAGCGGGGAGTGGCCATCTGCATCATGGGGGAGCGCATTGGGGACGCCGAGCCGACGGTCCAGCGGGCGCTTCCGGACTTTCCACCGTTCCCCGTCCCGCTGTGGCTCACCACCCACCGCGAGGTGAAGACGAGTCGGCGGATCCGCGTGGTCTACGACCGGCTCTTCGAAGCACTCTCGGCGCTCTGACCCCCGGGATCAGGACGGTTCGTGGAGTCCTCGGACTACAGCGGGCGCCAGCCCAGATCCCAGTCGCGCAGGTAGACCGCCTTTGCCTTGCCGCGCACAGCCACCTCGTCCACCAGGCCGAAGATGCGCCCGTCGAGGCTGTTCCCACGGTGGTCGCCCATGACGAGCAGCTTTCCTTCGGGGATGGTCTTCGGGCCGAAGTCCGGCCCTCCGCCGTTCCGCATCTCGATGGGGTGAAGCACCTCTCCGAGCTGCTCCATCATCTGGTCATGCTCCTCGTGCACGGGCTGCATCGTCCCGTTGATGAGCACCCGGCCTCGGCTGATCTTCACCGTCTGACCTTCCGTCGCGATGACCCGCTTGAGCAGCGTCGTGCCGTCGACGGGCGAGTCGAGAACCACCACATGCCCGGGCTGGGGCGAGCCCCGGTCCATCAGTTCGCGGTCCGTGAACGGCAGCCGAAGCCCGTAGGCGGACTTCGCGACGAAGATGTAGTCCCCGGGGAGAACGGTGGGCTCCATGGAGCCGGTGGGGACCTTGTAGTGGTCCGCCAGAGAGCTTCGCGCCGACAACAGGACGAGCGCCGCCAACAAGAACGCCGCCACCTCCGGGATGGTGCGGCGAATCAGTGACGAGATGGGCTCTTTGGTCTCTGCGTCGGTCGTCTCGGGCACAGCGTCTCCTCCGGGGTCCAGGGTCAGGACCCACGAACCGCCCGGAGGATTCCACGCGGCGCTCCGAAGCGCACCCGGGGTTCAGCGCACGACGCGAAAGCTGCTGAACACGTAGGGGTAGTGACCCTGATACCAGTTGCGGAAGCTGCGTCGGAGCAAGCGCTCGTCGGTCGCCCAGCTGCCCCCGAAGACCACGAAGTGCGCGTCGTCGAAGAAGTCCGCGCTGTAGCCGGAGTAGGTGCGGGCCCAGGCTTCGAAGCCCGGGAGGGGACGGAATGGGGTGCTCGTCCATTCCCATCCGTTACCGACCAGCTCTTGCACTCCCCAGGCGGAGGCCCCCGCAGGCCGACTGCCCACAGGCTCCGGGGACCAGGACGAGAACCCGAACACCCCATGCTCGGGGCGGGGGGTCTCGTTGCCCCATGGGTACTCGCGGCGCTCCTCGTCCGGCGACCCGTAGGCCGCGCGATGCAGCTCCGCTTCGGTGGGGAGGCGACCGCCCACCCAGGCGCAATAGGCGGCGGCCTGGGCCTGACTCACCTGCACCGGCCAACCACCGGCCTGGTCCAGAGGCACGAGTTCGAACATGGACCGCACGAACCAGGTCCCGTCCTGCTCCACCCACCCGTGGGGCCGGGTTCCGCCGTCCAGGAGGAATGCCCTCCACTGCTCCACCGTCACCGGCAAGGAGTCGATCGCAAAGGCGTCGACATGCACCTCGAGCTCTGGGAACTCGTTGTCCCAGCCAAAGGGCTGGGCCGCGAAGGAGGCGCCGATGCCGGCGGTGCCGGCGGGGACGGGGATCGACTCGGCAGATCCCTGGGCGGCGCCAGTCTTCGCCGGAGGCAGGCTGCCTCGCTGCTTTCGCTCCAGCGGCTGCTCGTTGAGCATGTAGAGCAAGGTCTCGTGGTGCATCAGCTCGTGCTCGAGCACCAGGTGGTGCACACGGAAGTGGTCGGCGAGCACGTCCCCGTCGATGTCCCCCACCAATCCAAAGCTCTCCGTCATGGCCCAGTCCCTGAGCCGATCGCGGTAAGCGAACACCTCCTCGAGCTCCGGCCAACAGGGAATCGTGGCGTCCACCGCGCCCTGCTCCGTGAGGGGGTCGATGCCTCGCTCGAAGAGCTGGTCGAAGTCGCCGGTCTCGCTCTCCAGGCCCAGGAGGCCACCGCCCACCTGGTTCCACAAGAACGCAGGGAGGTGGCCCACGTAGAAGACGAAGGGGTGTCGGAGGCCGATGGGTCGGTCGAGTAGATACGCGTCGGGCACGGTCCCGAAGATCAGGTCGCTGCGGTTCCACGCCGCCTGCAACGCCGCCTTCAGCCCAGGGAGCTCACCGGGGTTCGCGGTCATGGTGTCACCTGGCCTTGCGGATGAGGGCGAGACCAAACAGCTCGTTGGGATCGGTCATCCAGCGCTCGATGGACATCCCCGCTACGTCGAGACGCGCCTGGAGGCTGTCGCGGGTGTACTTGCAACTCAGCTCGGTGCGAATGCCCTCGCCGGCCTTCAGGTCGAGGGTGACGCCGGCGCCTGGCACCTGGACGACCACGTCGCGCACGGCGTCCAGCCAGATCTCCACCCGCGCCTCCTCGGCGTTCCAGGTGGCGCGGTGAGTGAATTCCGTCTGGTGGAAGTCCGCCCCGAACTCGTCGTTGAGCACATTCAGCATGTTGAGATTGAAGCGCGCGGTGATGCCCTGACCATCGTCGTAGGCCGCCTCGAGCACGTCGCGCTCCTTGACGATGTCCACCCCCAGGAGA
>JAGSHC010000369.1 GCA_023954745.1 Deltaproteobacteria bacterium
CATGTCGGCCCTGGCGAGCTGGTTCCTGTCGCGCTCCGCCAACCGCCTGCTCGCGGACGCGCGCCAGATCCGTGCCGACCGCGACCGCCGGATCGATCCCGCCCGCGTCGGCGAATTCGCCGGACTCGCCGAGAGCGTCAACCACGTGCTCGACGACCTCCAGGGCACGATGTCGGCCCTCGAGTCGCAGAATCAGCGGATGGAGGCGGTGCTCCAGGGGATGGGTGAACCAGTGCTCGCCCTCGACCCTCAGCACGTGATCACCCTGTCGAACCGCGCCGCCGTGGAGGTGCTCGGCCTGTCCGACCCTCCCCTCGGCCGGAAGGTGTTCGACGTGCTGCCCGCCCCCGAGTTGGAGCGGCTCAACTTCGAAGGACAGCGTGGCAAGAGCGGCCCCAGCTCGGTGGAGCTCGAGCTCGGCGGACTGCGGCTGCTGGCCCAGGCAACGCGGCAGCGGGACGGCTCGGGCTCGGTGCTCGTGCTCCACGACATCACGGGCATCCGGCGCCTCGAGAAGATGCGCCGGGACTTCGTGGCCAACGTCTCCCACGAGCTCCGGACTCCGGTGGCCGTGCTCCAGGCCAACGCCGAGACCCTCCTCGATGGTGCCCTCGACGAGCGCGGCATCGCCGAGAAGCTGGTGGAAGCGATTCACCGCCAGACGGGGCGCCTCTCCAGCCTCGTGGCCGACCTGCTGGACATCTCCCGCATCGAGGCCGGCCAGTACCACCTCGAGGTGGAGCCCGTCTCGGTGGCGCACCTGTGCCGCCAGAGCGTCGACGAGATGGAGCGCCCGGCCTCCACGCGTCGCGTACAGGTCCAGCTCGACGTGCAGACGAACCTGTGGGCGCTGGCGGACTCGAAGGCCATCGACCAGATCCTCACCAACCTGCTCGACAACGCGATCAAGTACGGCCGCCCCGGCGGCAGCGTGACCCTCCGCACTCTCGAGGCAGGCTCCCACGTGCGGTTCGAGGTGCAGGACGACGGACCGGGGATCGACCGGAAGCATCACTCGCGCCTGTTCGAGCGCTTCTATCGCGTCGACAAGGGCCGCTCTCGCGGCATGGGCGGGACAGGGCTCGGGCTGTCCATCGTGAAGCACCTGGTGGAGACCATGGGCGGGCACGTCGGGTACCGCCCCGCGTCACCGCACGGCTCCGTGTTCTGGCTCGAGCTGCCCGCCGTGGCCTCGGTGGACGAAGGTCGGCTCATCACCGCCAACGCCGCGCTCGACGCGCTCTAGAGCAGCGACGGCACCAGGAGCCAGAGAACCACGGGCAGGCTCGCCCACCGCGCGACCTCGAGCCCTCGGGACCAGCGCTTCTGTTCGTAGATGGCGCCTATCCCCACCAGGGAGAGCACCACGAACGCCGCCCCCAGCGCCTGCTGCCAGCGAGCCAGCTGGTCGGGGGTGAAGAGCAGAAGCACCGCCACCGCCAGTCCCAGGACGAAGAGGAGGACGACGTACGCGACCGCGCCGCCCGAGAGGGAGGCGTCGTACTTGGTGCGCCCTGCGACGGCGCCCGTGAGGCCCGGGATCGCCTTCGGCCCCTGAAACCAGATCCCGAGGCGCTGGCGCAGCGTCGGCAGGGTGCGGGCGTGTCGCCAGACGCGCACCGGGAACTTCACGTTGGCCCACAAGGGGTTCCAGCTGGCGAGGGGGGTGACGAGGCCGTACGTGGGTTCCTCCTCCTCGGCCTGGAAGGTGCCGAAGATGCGGTCCCAGATGATCAGGAACCCCGAGTAGTTCCGGTCGAGGTACTTCGGGTCGCAGCCGTGGTGCACGCGATGGTGCGAGGGCGTGTTGAACACGGCTTCCAGCGGGCCCAGCCTGTCGATGGCTCGGGTGTGCACCCAGAACTGATAGAGGGTGTTGAGGGCGTTCGCGGTGAGGAACATCAGCGGAGGGAAGCCGAGCAACGCCAGCGGTAGGTAGAAGACCCAGGTGGCCCACGGCTCGATGGCCCCCTGCCGCAGGGCGACGGACAGGTTGTACTCCTCGCTCTGATGGTGCACGACGTGGGTCACCCACAAGAAGTTCACCTCGTGGGACATCCGGTGAAACCAGTAGTACCCGAAGTCCACGCCGAGAATGCACAGACCCCACGCCCACCAGGTGTCCCCCGGGATCTCGAACAGGTGCGCGGCGTTGTAGACCCCCACGTAGAACCCGAAGATCAGCACCGAGCTGAAGACCCCGACCACCTGATTGATGACCCCGCAGGCGAGGTCGTTCAGCGAGTCGTTGAGGCGGTAGAGGGCCCGGCCCGAGAGGAGCGCGTAGCCCACCTCCAGCCCCATGAGCGCGAAGAAGACCGGAATCGAGAGGGCGATGATGTCCACGGCGCCCCGATTCTAGTCGGGGGCACCCGCGTTTCTCGCTCGAAGCAAACCGCCGCGGCTCCCCCGGCGTTTGGACAAACAACCCGACGGGAGGCATCCACTGTGATCGCTTTGCTCAAATCGAAACACCTATCTGTCGCGCGCGCGCCCGGTCGATCGGAACGTCCCGTGCAAGAGAATCGGGAGTTCATGGGAGACGCGCGCACCGACGAAGAGCTGCTCTTTGCCCACCGGGATGGCGACCGCCAGGCCTTGGGGGAGCTGCTCGAGCGCTACCGCGGTCCGGTGATGACCTATCTCGTGCGCACCTTGCGCGACCGAGCCCTCGCCGAAGAGGTGTTCATGGACACCTTCGTCGCCCTGCACCGCTCCTGCCACACCTACAGCCCCCAGAACGCGTTCCGCGCATACGTCTTCCGCATCGCCCGCAACCGGGCGATCTCGGCACTGCGCCGCGTGCACGAGCGGGTCATGCGCCAGTCGGTGTCCCTCTCTCCCGAGCCTGACGACAGCCGCCCCCGACTCCAGCTCATCCAAGGCGGCGCCGGCCCCGAGCGCCTCACCGCCGCGCGTGAGCAGCTCGATCGCCTCGAAGCCGCAGTGCAGGCCCTCCCCGAGAACCGCCGAAGCGCCCTGCTCCTCGTGCACGTCGAGGGCCTGAGCTACCCCGAAGCCGCCGAAGCGCTGGATGTCCCGCTGGGCACCGTGAAGACCTGGATCCACCAGGCTCGCAAGACGCTGCGCGCCGAGCTCGGCGCGCGATTCGTGGAGAGGGGGTAGCCATGGACGATCTCGACCAGGCGCTCGCCGAGCTGCCGCGATACGACGCATCTGAGTGGGCAATCCAGGAGGTCCTTCGCCAGGTGCACGAGGATCAGAACGCCTTGGAGGAGCCGGAGGAGGCCGTGGTCACCCCCCGCCCCCGCTTTGGGCTCTGGGCCGGCATTGCCGCCGTCACCATGCTCGGCGCGGGGCTCTTCGTCCTCAACTCCCAAGACGCGCCCGGAGCTCCGACGGCCGCGACGACTCCTTCGGGCATGACCCTCAAGGGCGCGTCAGACAGCCGGGTGGACCCGAGCATCAGCCTCGGCCTCTCGCTGTTGCGGAATGACGTACCGGTGGCGCTGGTTCCCGGGGCCACCGCCCTGGGCAGCGACACGGTCCTGCTGCGCTACACCACCGACAGCTCCGGCTTCGCCTACCTGTTTCGGGTGGGGCCCGAGGGCGACCTCGAGGTCTTCCACGGCACGCCCACCCTTCCGGGGACCCACCACGTCACGGTGGACGGTCGCATCGTCGGCTACGAGCTCGATGGGTTGGCGGGGGAGCACACCTTTGGAGTGGCGTTCTCCGAGGAGCCTTGGGCTCCGTCGCAGGGCACAGACGCCGCGGACGCACCGCAGAGTCTCGGCCCGGCTCTGGCCGCGAAGGGCGCGTTTCCACGCACCGTGGAGAACGTAACCATCGACGTGAGGTCCGTGCGCCTGGAACCCTCCGGGCGGTGATCCGACTCGTCCCCCTGCTGATCCTGCTCCCGCTGCTCGCCGGCGCGGGGTTGGTGCCCGTGCAGGTGGACCAGGGAGCGATCGACGGCTCCATGGCCCCACGCAAGCTCGCGTTGATCGTCGGAGTCAGCGAGTACGACGACTCGATGTTCACGCCCCTCGGGTACGCCAAGGCAGACGCGGAGGCCATGAGGGACGTCCTCGGAAACGAGGAGTTCGGCGCCTACGACGAGGTGCGCACCCTGGTGCGGCCGAGCGAGACCACGAGCACGGCCATCACGGACGCTCTGGAGAGGCTCCTGGCCACGGCAGGTCCCGAAGACACCGTGCTCGTCTACGTGAGCGGCCACGGCACCCTGGACCTCGACTGGCAGCAGCAACCCGAGCTGTTCCTCGTGGGCTCGGACACCGAGCGGGATGACCTGCCCCGCACCGCCCTGAGGGTCAAGGAGATCCAGGACCTCGTTGGAGCCAGCGAGGCCCGCCGCAAGGTACTGATCATCGACGCCTGCCACCATGGCGCGGGAAAGAGCAAGGTCGCCCCGGAGACCATCGCCCGGTTGCGCGGCATCAAGGGCAGCGGCGGTCCGGTCCTGAGAGACCCGGAACGCGGCTTCGAGGCCCACCTCTTCGCGTCCACCTTTGGCCTCCCCGCCCTCGAAGACCCGGTCCTCGGCCACGGTGTCTACACGCACTACCTCATTGAGGCCATGTCGGAGGCGCGCGAGGAGGCCGACCGGGACGGCGACAACCTCGTCTCGGTGTCCGAGGCCCACGACTGGGCCCGCGACCACACCATCTCCCACACCGCCGCGGTGCAGGTCCCCAGGGCCGAGTACAAGATCGTCGGGCGCGAGCAGATCTTCCTCAGCGGCGACGAGAGCGAACGGGTCGCCGCCCAGCAGGCGATGATCTTCACCTTCGACGACTACTACCTGCGCTGCTCGGTGACGGTGGACGGCGAGGACATGGGGCTCCTGCCTCGGGGCATCGCCCTGAGCCCCGGCGAGCACGATGTCCAGATCGCGACCCCCTCCGGTGAGCTCCTCGCGAGCCGCAAGGTGCGCGTACAGGCCGGCGACGTCGTGGACGTGGCGTCGCTCCACGCGGGGGTGAAGGTCGAGCGGTTCCGGCTGGGCGTGGGCGGTGGGGTCTTCGGCGCCTTCGGCGACCAGGCTGGCGACCCGTTGGGCGGA
>JAGSHC010000176.1 GCA_023954745.1 Deltaproteobacteria bacterium
CCTCCTGGATGGTCTCGTCGCGCATCGTGTCCGTGGCGAGATCCTTGAAGTAGATGCTGTAGATCCGGCGACCCACGTGGTCCTCGCCCCACGCCGCCACCGCGTCGTCCGAGCTCACCTTGGGCTCGCGCGCAGCGAAGTAGTCGTGCCCCTTCGCGCGGGCGTTCCCGTCGACCAGCACCTGCTCGGGGCCGTCGGCGCCGCCCTTCTGGCGCACGTACAGCGGGTACTCGCCGCCCTCGACGTAGCGGCGCGCGTACCAGTAACCATCGAGCTCGTAGGGCACCGAGGCGTCGTCCTGCTTGATGCGGCCGGTGATCTCGGTGAACAGCGTCTCCTGGAGCGCGCTGGTGTGGGCCATGGCGGCGGAGGTGTAGGCGTTCTCGGCGCCGAGGTAGGTGAGTACCTCCTCCGACTCGCGGTCCTTCATCCAGTAGTAGTCGTCCACCCGCACGTGGCCGTGGGGAGCCTTCAGCTCGTGGGGCTCGACGCGAGCGATGGGCGCGGGGGGCAGTTCGGCCTTCGGGGGCACGGGCGTCTCCTCGGCCGCGGGGGCCGGTGTGGGGTCGGGGGTAGGGCTCTGGGCCGGTGTGGGGTCGGCGCTCTCACCGCCTCCGCAGGCGCACAGGAGGAGGGCGGCGGCGAGCAACATCGGACGAGTCATGGCGGTCCCTTCGAGCGGCGCGCAGTATAGAGAGATGCGTGTGAACCGCCTCCTGATGCTCGCTCTGGGACTCGCCCTCACTGGGTGTCCCCCGACCCTGAACAACAACCCCGACGACGACGACATCGCCAACGACGACGACGTCTCCGACGACGACGACGTGGCAGACGACGACGACGTGGCAGACGACGACGACATCGCGGACGACGACGATGTGGTCGACCCGGAGGGGTGCGAGTCCCCCGGCGACACCACGGCGATGGCGACGGGGCCGGAGGGCGGAGTGGGGGTCTGGACGTCGGGCGAGCTGGCCAACATGGACGGAGCCCTCGTGTTGTTCACCGACTCCGGCGAGGAGTTCGTCTGGCGGCTGGGCGACGACATCGGCTACCTGCCCGAGGGCAACCTCGGGGGGGGCTCGGTCTTCTGGTGGACCCCAGGGTTCGCACCCTGGGGCGGAGACTTCGTGTTGGCGGTCGAGTGGGCCTTCGGCGAGGAGCGCTTCGTCACGACCTATCTCAACGAGCTCGAGTTCATGGAGATCCCCGAGTGGGATTTGTTCGCGTACGCCAGCCGCGTGTGTGATGGCTGGGAGTTCCCGGACGACTGCGGGCTGGCTCAGGTGGTTGGCCTCGAGCTGGAGGTGTCGACCGCAGAGGGGTTCGGCGCCTACCAGCTCTCCCCAGGAATGGGCATGGGGTCGCCGGACATCACCCTGGAGCACCGCTACGGGCTCGAGTACATCGAGCTCGGCTGCGACGACGTCCCGGGCCTCGCGTGGTCCTTCGTGATGCGTCAGTCGATGATCGTCTGGGACGGCTGACCGGGCGCCATGGCACCATGTAAGCGGGGCAACCTGGGCGCGACGCGGCCTGGCGAGAGGTGTGGAGACCGCCGATGAGCATCGACCCGATTGGGTCCGCGGGCACCGTGGTCGTCTTTGGGCCTCCTGGAGGCGAGCCCCAGTCCGTGCGCGCCATGGTCGCCGCGCTGAACCTGCAGCCGCGCTTCGTGGAGCGACGACGCGAGGTCCTCGGTGCGCTGCACGAGCACCAGCCCGAGATCCTCGTCTTTGCCCCGTGGAGTGACCGCTGCGCGGCCGTCGTCAACGACCTCGAGGCGCAGTCGCCCGGCTACATCCCACGGTGCATCGCCATCATCGGGGAGTCTTCGGATTCCCTGCTCGGACGCTTGCTGGCCAAGCGCGGCCTCGCCGGGGTGTTCGCCGCCAGTGAGGGGCCCGAGCGCATCGTGGACGTGGCCTCGGCGCTCCTGCGCGAGCTGCCTCCCGAGCCACCGACCCTTCCGCCGTACGTGAGTCCGTCCTGCAGCTTCTCGACCACGGAGCTCTTCGAAGGGCAGAAGGTAGCCGGCCGGTTCATGGTGAAGGAGCTGCTCGGCAAGGGAGGATCCGCCGAGGTCTACCGCGTGCGCGACCTCGAACTGAACCAGGACCTGGCCCTCAAGCTCGTGCGGCCCGACTCGGCGGTGCCCCAGGTGGAGGACCGGTTCCGCCAGGAGCTGGCCATCACGCGAAAGCTCGCTCACCCAAACATCGTCAGGACCTTCGAGTTCGGGAACCACCACGACCGTCTCTACTTCACGATGGAGCTCCTCGAGGGCCCCACGATGCAGGTGGTCTTCGAAGAGCGGTTCGCCGGCCCGTGGCCCTGTGTGGGGCTCGACCGCATGGCAGATGTGGCGCGCGCGCTGGCGGCAGCGCATGACGCGGGAGTGGTTCATCGAGACGTGAAGCCGGACAACGTCTTCCTCGTGGAGGGGGGGCGGGTGGCGAAGCTGGCGGACTTCGGGATCGCGAAGCCCGCGTCGGCGTCCATGGCCCAGACCCAGGCAGGCACGGTGCTGGGCACGCTGGAGTACATGGCCCCGGAGCGCCTCATCACCGACGTTCCGGCCACCCCAGCGGCCGACACGTACGCCATTGGGGTCATGCTCTACGTCGACTGGACCGGGCGGCTGCCGTTCACGGGAGACTCGGACGGAGAGCTCGTCGACGCCATCTGTCACAGCACACCGAAGCGCCCGCGCGAGCTCAATCCGGCCTGCCCCCAGGGGGTCGAATCATTGATCCAGCGGCTCATTCACAAGCGGGCTCGCCGCCGGCTGGCGGACGCGGGCGCTCTGGCCGCCCAGCTCGACGCCCTGGCCGCACAGTACGGCGGAGGCCCGGCGTGACCGCGCTGCGGGTGGAGCGGGTCGAGACACCCCTGGGAGAGGCCCACGTGGTGTGGTCCGGCGATGCAGTGGTGGCGCTCGATTGGGCGGACTGCGCCTCTCGGCTGCACGGATGGCTGGACCATCGCTACGGCACGTGGTCCACGGAGCCGGCGCCGGCTGGGCAGGCCACGGCAGCCCTCGATGCCTACTTCGGCGGTGCGCTGGACGCCCTGAATGAGCTGCCGGTCGATGCCGGGGGCACCGACTTTCAAGGCCAGGTGTGGACGGCCCTGCGGGCCATTCCTGCGGGGACCACGACGACCTACTCGGGCATCGCTGCGTCTCTGGAGCGCCCCGGCGCCGATCGCGCGGTGGGCGCCGCCAATGGCCGCAACCCCATCTCTCTCGTCCTTCCGTGCCATCGGGTCATCGGGGCGGGCGGTGAGCTGCGCGGGTATGCCGGCGGCGTGCGCCGCAAGCGGTGGTTGCTCGCCCACGAAGGAGTGGCGGTCCCTGCGGAGCAGGTGGGGCTGTTCGGCTCGCCGTCTCCGTGATTGCGAGAGGGTCTCTGCTCGCCGCGGCCTTCCTCGCCGTGGGCTGCGCCGGCACCAGGAGCCCGACTCCACCCCCTGCCGTGAACGACCCTGCGGTGGCGGTCTTCACCGAGCAGTTGGGCTCGCGCTTCTACGGGCTCTACCGGGAGGGGCACAAGGTGGGCTGGCTCCGCTCGACCTTCGAGGAGACCCGCTTTCGCGGGGAGCCGGCCCTGGTCGCCTCGGGCCACGCCGAGATCGTGACTCGTGGTGGCGCCGCGGTGCACACCACGGTGATCGCGTCGCGTCACACCTTTGGCCTCGCTGCCCCCCACGACCTGCTTCGCTACCGCACGAGCACCACCCGCGGCGGGGTGGACGAGTGGCGCGAGCTCCGGCCAGGACCCGGTGGCAGCGGGTGGGTTGCCGTGGCGGCCCGAGGTCGGGAGGCGGAGACGGCGAAGCCCGCCGACCTTGGCGCGTACACGCTCAGCCGCTTCCTCGCCCTCGAGCGCTGGGTCGCGGACGGCCCGGGCCTCGGTGACGTCCTGGCGACGGCCCGCCTCGACACGAGCACCCTGGCTGTCGTCCCCTCCGAAGCCTCCGTGGTGGGCGTGACCCACACCATCGTCGACGCAGTGCCCACCACGGTGTACTCGCTGGCGTCCTTCGACAGCGGAGCGGCGGTGATCACCCGGTACGACGGCGAGGGCCGGATCCTCGCAGTGGAGGGGGGCGAGGTGGACCTGCGGCTCGAGCCCGAGGCCGAGGCGAAGGCCCTCGACGCTCCCGCGGACCTGTTCCTGGACGCGCTCATCACTCCGCGGGGCGAGCTGCTCCGGGACGCGGACGAGCTCCACCGCCTCGTGCTCGCCATCCCCGATGCTGCCGCCGCGCTGGTGCCGGCCTCCTCCGGGCAGAGGGTGGTTCGAGTGGCGGAGGGTTACGTGCTGGAGATGGTGCGAGGAGGACTCCTGCGCGCCGCGTCCGAGGACGAGCAGCGGACTGCGCTCCTAGGCGACGCGCAGCACCCCAAGGACGACGGCCGGGTCGGCGTGCTGCTCAAGAGCGCGGTGCCGCCGCGAACCAACCGCAGGGAGACGGTGAAGGTCCTGGCGGAGTATGTGCGGGACTATCTCGAAGACGACCGCTCGGCGGAGCCCCTCGATCTGAGCGAGGTCATCGACCGCCGCCGCGGCGACTGCACCGAGCACGCGGCCCTCTTCGTGACCCTCGCCCGCGCCGCCGGGATCCCAGCGCGAGAGGTCTCGGGGCTGCTCTGGGTCGAGGAGCTGGGCGCCTTCGGAGGGCACGCCTGGGCCGAAGTGGCGCTGGCCGGCGTCTGGGTGCCGGTGGACCCCACCTGGGGGCAAGTCCCGGCTGACCCGGCCCACATTCGCCTCGCTGACGCCCCGCGGCTTCAGGCTGCGGCGCGCAGGGCACTCAAGGAGGGCGGCGTCGAGATCGTCGAAGCCGCATCCGGCGTCCGCTGAGCGGGCCAGATGCGGCTTCGAGAATGTGCAGGTCTCGGCGGTGCCGAGGCCGCGGCGATCAGGACTTCGCGGGCGCCTCGGCGGCCTTCACGGTGGCCGAGTAGCCAGCCTTCTTGACCGCGGCGATGAGCTGGTCGGTGCTGACCTTGCCCTCCGTCACCGTGACGTGGATCCACTGGAAGTTCTCTTCGCTTCCCTTGACGTCGATCACGCCGTTGAGGGCGGTGACTTGCTCGCGGATGGGCACCACGCAGCTGCCGCAGGTGGCGTCGTTCACCACGAGGGTGACGAGCTGGGCGTTGGCGGGGACCTCAGCGGAGGCAGTGGTCTCGGTCTTGTCGCCGTCGCAGGCGAGCGCGGCCGAGGCGCCGAAGAGAGATGCGGCGACGAGGGCGCTGAACAGGGCGATACGCTTCATGAAGACTCCTTGAGAGAGGGACCCGCACTGTAGAGAGCCCACGGGCTGCTGGCGATCATCCTTTCGGATGGGCTGGTCCGAGTGAACGGTTCGAACATCCATGACGGCCTCCGTTGGCACCTACATGCTCGACGACTCGGCCGCCCGCACGTTGTAGCTCTGCTGCCACAGAAGCTCGAGCTGGCCCACGACCTGATCGATGTCGACCTCGTCGTCTGTGGGAGGAGGCTCCGCTCCGTCGTTGGACACGCTCGTGGTCGCCGCCTCGGTGGACCGGCGGAGCCGGCTTCCGGGCAGGGAGTCCCAGAAGGAGCCGAACGCATGGACGCCGAGGCTGCGGTACGCCTCGAACTGACCCTCGTCGAAGAACTGGTCGGCCGTGGATTCGTGGGGGAACTCGGGCTGCACTCGTCCCCGATGCTGCACGACGAGCTCCTCGTCGCCGGTGAGGGTCGACTTCACGTAGATCATCCAGCCGATCTCGCCGCCATCGATGCCATCGGAGGGGTAGCGGATCTTCCCCACCACCACGTGCTTCTCGGAGAAGGCGCGGGTCGTGGAGCCGCCTTCGGCCGAGGGATCCACGGGCCGTGGCCGGAGCGGGCCGGGGTCCACGTCGATCTCGACGCCGAGGTCGATGCGCGCGTACCTGATGAGGGTGGCCAGAGCGCCCATGGTCATCCCGCTGTCGGACTCGCCGTCCCCGACGATGATCAGCCGGCACCGCCGCCGCAGCAGCTCGTACACGCCGAGATTTTCGATGTGGCCTCCGTCGGAGAGGTACACCGCTTTCCGTCCTTCGTGCAGCGACCCCGCCATCTCCCGGACCAGGTACTCGGCTGTCGCCTGGAAGGGAATCGGGTCGTATCGCTCCGGTCGCCGCCGCCCATCGACGGGCTTGCGCTTCAGGGGCTCCTGCGGGACGCGCTTGGGGTTCGGCGCCCAGATGCCGAGCCGGACGTTGAGCAAGACCAGGATGGGCACCAGGAGACTGTTGGTGAAGGTCCCCATGTTCGGCGCGGCGGCCGCACCGCTGGTGGCCATGGCCGTCCCCAGGTGGATCCAGGGCGCCGCGCCCTCGTAGTCCTCGGTGCGGCACCAACCCACCTTGCGGCCGCCGACGAAGAAGCGGCTGAACACGAAGAAGTCCGCGTTGCGACCGCGGAGGTCCGGGTCGCGGGACGCCTGCAGGTTCACCGCCGCGTTCACGAGGTGGTAGGGGGCACCGCTGTCGTCGGGGCACAGGGCCGACAGCGGGAGGTCGTGGGCGGGCCCGAGCAGGCCGTCCTCCACTCCCACGACGAACACCGGGGAGAGGCGGTCCCGGTAGTAGGTGGCCATGGAGGTGACGTTGACGTCGACCAGGACCAGCCCCCCCGCGGACAGCGCGAGGCCCACGAACGTCACGACGAGCGCGCGCAACACCCAGTCCGGCCACGTACCCAGCAGTGGCTCCAGGAACTCGGGCCCGAAGAGCCACGCGGCCGCGGGGTCCAGGACCGTGGCGAGGATGGAGTCGTCGAAGACGATGCCCGCCGTGATGAACAGGAACGCCAGGTACGGCCCGAAGGTTCCTCCAGCGAGGCCCGCGAGGAGCAGGAGCGGGCGCGTCACCTTCTGGCGCCGATAGGCAGACATGGCCGTCAGGGTGGAGATCGCACCACCGGCGAGCACGAAGGCGCCTTCACCCATCAGCCGCCCCCCCGACGCCATGGGATCCCAGGCGTTGAACCACAGCAGCACGGACGGCTGGATGTCGATACCCACGGCGACCACCAGCAGCACCAGGATCCGCGTGTACCAGCGGTCCACCTTGCTGCGGGTCGGCAGGCCCGGGGGAGCGGCGCCGCCGGAGTTGAGACGCCGCGAGAGCTGCAGTCGGTAGATGAGGGACAGCACCGGGTAGGCCACGATGGCGGCGAAGCCCAGGACCAGCATCGCCGGCACGGCGCGGGCGTAGGCGTACGTCGCCGCCTCCCCGTTCAGCGTCCAGCCGTAGACGAGGGCGACCACGAGCGAGCTGATGAACACGACGGGGGCCAGCAGCATCAGGTTCAGGGCGATGCCGCGCACCAGGACCGCGAGCATCAACGCGATGGAGGCCGGGCCACGCGGCGTGAGGAAGTTTGCGTGGTTCCGGATGTACGCCAGCAGCGCTGGCTCCTCGCGCCCGTCCTCCAGGGGGAAGGGGAAGGGGTCCGCGCCGGCTTCCACCGGGGGGTCGCGCAGCCACGAGGACAGGGCCGAGCCCAGGTATCCGCCGCCGGAGACGGTGGACAGGTAGTCGAGCATGGGGAACACGCCGGCCTTGTGCAGCGCCTGCACCACCCCGAGGTTGAAGGTGGCGGAGCGGATGCCGCCGCCGGAGAGGGCGAGGCCCACGAGGTTGTTGTCCACGGTGAGGCCGTCGGCTGGGTCCAGCTCTGGGCGCCCGTCGACCTCGGTCCATCGCCGACGGCGATGCTGCTGGTACTCCAGCTCCTCGGGAAAGACGATGTTCTCGAAGTCCGGGTCGTTGGTGCGCCCCAACGTCTCGATCGCTGCGCTCTCTGTCCTTCTGGCCATGGGCCCTCCCCGCTGCGGAGCATGGCATGGGGGGGCGTGGGACTCAGATCCTCTGCTGAAGCCAGGTCCGCAGCGCCGGCAGCGGGCGGCAGTTCAGGACGTGGTCGGGGCGCAGTCCTGCGCGCCTCGCCTGGTCGACCCCGTAGTCGAGGTGGCTCAGGGCGTGGGTGCTGTGGGCATCGGCGGCGATGGACACCGGGATCCCGCGAGCCTTGCACTCCTGGAGGTAGCGGACCGAGAGATCGAGCCGCTGGGGGTTGGCGTTCAGCTCCATGGCGCACCCGCTCTCGGCGGCGGCGTCGAGCATCGCGAGCACGTCGAAGTCCGAGGCCGGGCGGCCCGAGAGCAGGCGTCCCGTGGGGTGCCCGATGATGTGCACGCGCGGGTCGCTGGCGGCGCGGACCATGCGCGCGGTTGCGGTGTCGAAGTCCTGCCGGTGGCGCATGTGGACCGACGCCACCACGACGTCCAGGGCGCCCAGAACGTCGTCGTCGTAGTCGAGGTCTCCGTCCCGGAGGATGTCCGTCTCGATGCCGGAGAGCACCGCGCAGCCGCCCTCGGGCACGAGGGCGGCGATCTCCTCGACCTGTGCGAGCAGGCGATCCGCCGTGAGCCCCCCGGCGTACATCGCCGACTCGCTGTGCTCGCTGATGCCGAGGTACTGCAACCCCATGGCGGTCGCGGCCGCCCGCATCGCCGCGAGCCCGTGGACCCCATCGCTCGACGTCGTGTGGTTGTGGAGCATCCCAGCGATGTCTTCGCGTCGCAGGAGGGTCGGCAAGGCAGTGCCCACCTGGGTGAGGGGTACCCCGGCCTCTCGCAGCTCGGGGGTCGTGGGGAGCAGGCCGAGCTCGCGGTAGACCTCCTCCTCCTCCCAACACGGCACGGGCGCGCCCCGCACGATGAGGCCGTCGGCGCCGAGGCCATCGTCGTCGCTGTCCTTCGCGGCGCGCTGGTCGAGGAGCGCCACGTGCTCGGCGCTCCCCGTGCACAGCACCTGCCACACCCCCCACAGGTCCGCGTCGGGGCACAAGGCCACGCTGACCGCTCCGTCGTCGGTGGCGATGTCGGCCCAGGCGATGCCGCCCTCAAAGCGCGCGGCACCACCGAGGATGTGCGCGTTGAGGCCTTCTTGAAGGACCAGCAGTTCGACCCGTGAGACCGTCTCGGTGCGACGCCGCAGTGCGCCCGTCACCTCCACCCGCTCGATCTCCGGGCGCTCCGTCAGCTCCGCGACCCATCGCGCCGCGAGGGCGTCGGCGTGGTCGAGCCTCAGGGTCGAGCCCTTCGCGCGCAAGGCTGCGATGGCGGCGAGCACCTTGTCCTGTGTGCCCTTGCCGAAGCCATCGAGCTCGATGAGGCGGTTCTCGTTGCAGGCGTACTCGAGCTCGCCGATGGACGTGATGTCGAGGCCCTGCCACAGCTTGCGCAGGCGCTTCGCCCCGAGCCCCGACAGATGCCGCGCGGCGAACAGGCCCTCGGGGACGGTCTCCTTCAGCTCCTCGAGCTTGGGGACCGGCTCGCCCGCGTGCACCTGGTCCACGATGGCCAGGATCCCCTTGCCGATGCCCTTGAGGCTCGCGAGTTCTCCACTCTCCCGGGCCGCGCGCAGATCGGGGATCTTCTTGAGGGTGCGGGCGGCGCCGGTGTAGGCCCGGGCGCGCATGGGGTTGCCGCCGCTCAGCTCGATGCCGAAGCCAATGGCCTTGAGAACGTCGGGCACGGATTGGGTGCTCATGAGCCTTGCTCCTACTCGGGGGCGACGCGGGTCGCCACGATGGGGTGTTCGTCCACGGTCTGCCACGGAACCTCGGGCCACCACTTGCTCAGCGGCGGCACGGTGGCGGGCTCGAAGCTCTCGCCGGGGCGAGGCACGTAGGTGGCGACGCCGGTGCGCTCGGCCTCGACCAGCACTCGCTCCACCGGCTCGGTCCAGCCGTGCGAGGCGAGGCTCCACATGCCCCAGTGGATGGGGAGGAACAGGTTCCCCCGGGTCATGCGGTGGGCGCGCACCGCTTGCTCGGGGCCGAGGTGCCAGTCCGGCCAGGCTCGGTCGTAGGCGCCCACCTCGAACATGGTCACGTCGAAGGGGCCGAGCTTGCTGCCCACGTCGGTAAGCCCCTCGAACAGACCCGTGTCGCCCGAGAACAGCACGCGATGCTTGGGGCCGAGCAGCGCGTAGCCGGTCCACAGGGTGCGGTTCTGGTCGAACACCTGGCGGCCCGATGCGTGGCGCGCGGGCACCGAGACGATCTCGATGCCTCCCACCTCGACGCGGTCCCACCAGTCCACCTCAGTGATGCGCTCGGCGGGCACACCCCAGTAGGCGAGGTGTGCGCCCACCCCCAGGGGTGCGAAGAACTGCGTGTCCCAGGTCGCCATCGCCTTGATGGTCTCCACCTGGAGATGGTCGTAGTGGTCGTGGGAGATGAGCACCGCGTCGAGGTCGGGCAGCTGGTCCAGCGGGATCGGCGGTGCGTACCAGGGGGCAGGACCCGTCCACGACAAGGGAAAGGCCCTCCCGCCGAAGATGGGGTCCGTCAGCACCGTGACGCCGTCCACCTCGATGATGAGGGTGCTGTGGCCGAGCCAGGTGATGCGCAGCCCCGAGTCCGAGGGGATGCTGAACCGGGTGGAGTCGCCCGGCATGACGGGCAGGGGCTGTTCGGGGTTCGCGTGGGGGCTCATGCGGAACCCGGCGCGGATCGACTCCGGGACGTCGTTGAACATGGGGTCCGGGTTCACGAAGGTGCCGTCCCCCCACTGGGGGGAGGCCTCCATGACGGCGCGGCGGTCCCCAGCGGGTGCCTTGCCCAGGGCGACCCAGGCGTTGGCGAGCAACCCCATCGCGACGAGGGTGAAGACCCCCGCGAGGGACGCAGCGAGGCGGACGATCTGGCGGCGGGAAGGGAGCTTGGCCAAGGGCCTCCGGGGGACGAGCCCGGAGTGTAGGCACCTCTGGGCGATGGAGCGCCCGAGTGCTCGGTGTTTCGAGACCTCTTCGGACCGGAGGAGGCCCTGTTCCACGGGGACCCGAGCGCGGGGTGGGTCGGACTCTCCCCCAACGACAACCCCGCCGGGGCCGCCGGCAGGCTGATGATCTTGCTGGGACTTCTGTTGCTCGCCGGCGCGCGCGCCGGCGAGCGGAGCTGACGCCCCGGGGGGCGTCGGGGAGAGGTCAGGGAGCGTCGTCGCAGATGTCACCGATGCCGTCGCCGTCGGCGTCTCCCTGGTCATCCACCTGGTCCATGGGCCCGAGGATGCTCACCCCGAGGTCGGTCATGGGCGTCTCTTCGTCGGTCTCGTAGAACCGCGCCACGACTCCCCAGCCGCCGCCGCCGTCGTAGACCTTGTGCAGGAGCCGGTTCCAGCCCGCCTCGAGGCTGACGGGGAAGCGCAGCTGGTCGGGGGCGACGCCCGAGCAGTTGGTCTTGCGCCCCGCCTCGAGGCCGTTGAGCCACACCACCTGACCGTCGTCCGAGCCCACAGCCAGCACCGCGTCGCGCGCATCGGGGGAGTAGATCCAGCTCGCCACGTAGGCCTCGCGTGGGGCGGTGACGTCGCCGAACCAGGCGTTGAAGTTCACGATGGCGCTGGCGCCGGGCCAGGAGAACGTGGCGAACCAGGTGAGCTCGCCGACGTCGTCCCCGAGGATCGGTGCGACGTCGGGGTCGCTCGCCCCGGCGAAGGAGTCCGGTGAGGGCTCGCACACCCCGGGGGTGACGCCCTCATCGAAGGCACCCAGCACCGTCCAGAGCCGCACGAAGCCTTCGTCGGCGGTGCTCCAGGGGAACGGGTTCTCGGTGCCGTTGGGGGTCGCGGGGCAGTTGTCCTCCTCGTCGGCGACGCCGTCGTTGTCGTCGTCCGGATCGCACACGTCGGCGATGCCGTCACCTTCGAGGTCCTGGGCAGGGTCTGGCGCGAGGTCGGGGAGGTCGGTGCAGCTGTCCACCACCTCGGCGGTCAGCGTGTACGACGGGACGGCGCCGTCGAAGATGGGGTTGACGCAGAGTGCGTAGATGCCGGCGACGAGGTAGCGGGCGTCGTTGTCGTTGTTGGCGTCGATGGCCGTGCACCCATCCAGGCCGGGCAGCCCCGAGGTGATGCGCAGGCCGTCCGCGTCCACCAGCTCCAGCACTGCGTCGCCGGCGCAGCCGCCCGCCTCGCTCACCGTGGCGCGGACAGCAGCGGCTTCGGCCACCTCCAGCGAGAAGCAGTCCCGATCTCCCGGAAGGACCGCCCCGTCGACCCCTGCGCCGAGCGCCGCGGCTTCGCTCACGTCGTCGTTGGGCTCGACCTCGGATGGTCCGCTCTCCGCGGTGCAGACGTGAGTGCAGCCATCGCCACCCCAGAGGTTGCCGTCGTCGCAGGCCTCCCCTTCGTCCAGGGCCCCGTCGCCGCAGACGGGGGCGGGCACGGGTTCGCCCGCGCTCGGACAGGCGAGGAGTCCCCCGGCGAGGAGGAGAACGAGGGCGCGCAGGGAGACAAAGGGGTGTGTCGACACGCCGGGATCCTACAATCCTCGCCATGCGTCGCTCAGCTTTCCGCCTCCTGCCCGCCGTCCTCCTGCTCGCGGGCTGTCCCTCCGAGGACCCACCGGACACGACGCCGCCTCCCGACTCCTTCTGCACCCAACACGGATGGACCGAGCGCGCCTTTCAGACCGAGGGAGTCTTCGGGAGCCAGCGGCGCGACCTCGCGGACGACTTCTGGGTGGAGACCACCGCCGGGCGTTGGTCCTTCGATGAGGAGTGGACGGGCTGCGAGACCTACCTGTTCGTGCCGGACATCATCGACGTCTCTCCCCTGGACAACACCTCGGTGCTGGCCAAGGTCGACGACCTCTCCGAGCTCATCGCCAAGTCGCCGGACAACGCCCACTACTTCTTCGTCACCGCGGGGGACGAGGACGACTTCGCCGACACCATGGAAGACCGCCTCGACGACGTGCTCGATGCCCTCGACGACGAAGACGCCGACTGGTGGCGTCCGCGGCTGCACATCGTCGCCGTCTCCATGACCGACATGGGCGGCTGGGTGGAGCGCGCCATGACCAGCTCGGGGGAGGGCTTCGCCATCGACCGCTTCCAGCGCGTCCGCGGCTTCGGGCAGCTCGCGGACGTCACCCGGTACTCCAGCCAGCTCAACAACGCGGGCCAGTGGCCGTGGGAGCAGAACGTCGCCTACGTCGCCCACGAGGCCCAGTACTACAACCACGAGTCCGACCGGCAGGACCGCCTGGACGCCGAGGACTGGACCGAGGCGTGGGTGTTCTACGACGAGAACATCCAGGCCACGGGGCGCCACACTGCTGTGGCGCACCTCCCCGATGAGGCGACGATGGCCACCTTCGACACCATGTGGCTCGACGTGCGCCACGCCTGCGACACCAACAGCCGGGAGTTCGGCAACTGCGACGCCTGGGACGCCGGCAACCGCATCCACCTGTGTGACGACGCCGACGACCCCGATGCCTGCGACACGCTGCTGGGGCGCCTCATCACCACGTATCACCGCGAGGGGCGCTGGCTCATCGAGGCGAGCGATGCGCTGCCTCACGTCCTGGCTGGCGGCGACCAGCGCATCCGGTACGTGGGGGCCCGCGGCGGGCACTTCATCAGCGTGCGGGTGCTGCTCGCGAACACTGGAAAGGGCAGCGAGCCCTACCGCATCGACCCCCTGTGGACGGGGGGCGGCTGGAACGAGGAGTACGACGCCAACCACCCACCCATCACCATCGACGTGCCCGCGGACGCCGCGCGCACCCACCTCGTCGTCACCGTCACGGGGCACGGTCAGGGCGGCGACGACAACTGCGCCGAGTTCTGCAACCACATCCACACCTTCACGGTGGCGGGCGAGGAGTTCGTGGCGGAGCACCCGAACATGGGAGACCAGGAGGGGTGCCTCAAGCAGATCGACCTGGGCACGGTGCCCAACCAGCACGGCACCTGGTGGTTCGAGCGCAGCTCGTGGTGCCCCGGCAAGCAGGTGGATCCCTGGGTGTTCGACATCACCGACCAGGTGACGCCCGGGCAGAGCGCCGAGATCTCCTACACCACGAACTACGGCCAGTTCGACGACGGCAACATCAACCTGCAGAGCTGGGTCACGTACTGGAAATGAAGCCTGTTCACTTCCTCGTGCTCTTCCTCGTCCTCGCCCTCGCGGGCTGCCCGCCGACCCGTCGCGGCGGCCGCGGAGACGACGACGACGCCGCCAACGACGACGACTCGGGGGTCGACGACGACGACGACTCGGGGGTCGACGACGACGACGACGCCACCGGGGACGACGACGACGACGCCACCGGGGACGACGACG
>JAGSHC010000126.1 GCA_023954745.1 Deltaproteobacteria bacterium
CACGAGCACCGCGTCCTGGTTCTGAAGTTGGGCTACAGCTTCCACGAGGTGATCGACCCCCTTCCGAGGGGTCAACTTCCCCAAGTAGAGAACGATCGGGCGATCGCCGAGGTCCCTCTGCCGCCGGAAGGAGCCCCGCGCGGGCAGCTCCTCGAACTCCGCGAGGTCGAGGCCGTTGTGGACCAGGTCAATGTGTTCGGAGGCGATCCCCGCGGTGCGGAACTGGGTGATCTCCGCCTTGCTGACAGCCACATAGCGATCGACCGCGCGCAACACCGCACGCCCCAGCGTGAGATCCCACAGATGCTTGATCGTCTCCTTGCGCTCATGGGGCAGCAGGGTGCCGTTCGGCGTCATGACGACGGGGACCCCGTGTGACCGGGCGGCGGCGACTGCGGCGTTGTTGAGCAGGTGCCAGTGCCCATGCAGGTGCACCACGTCCGCCCGCGCTACGGCCTCCTCGGCGGCCCCGCGCAGCCCGACTGGGAGAAACAGTTGGTGGTCGTAGGCGAGGCGGTTCGACAGGTTCGGGAGACGACGCACCGTCAGCCCGAACAAGTCCTGGCTCTTCAAGGAGACCCTTCGTTCCCGATCGAGGGTGTCGGTGGTGAGCACCTCGACGGTGTGACCCCGATCCGTCAGCGCGCGCGCCAGCCCGTACACGAGGCGGGGAATGCCCCCGTAGGCCCAGGCAGGCCAGAAGTAGGGAACGACCATGAGCACGCGAAGCGACACGCCGCGAACCATACCCCGCGGTGCTCGCCGGGCCGCCCGCGGAGCCTGCAGGGCGTCGCCGCCAGGACGTTTGACACCGGCCCATGGACCGGGGACATTGACCGGCGCATGCCACCCCCTCCCCGCAGCGCTCGAGATGACCGCACGGTCGTGCCCCTGCGAGAGCCGGCCCCGACGCCGGCGACGCTCGTGCTCATGCCCTGCCTGAACGAGGCCCCGCGCATCGCAAGCCTCGTCACCCGAGTGCTCGCTCTGCGGCCGGGGGTGACCGTCCTCGTGGTCGATGATGGCTCCACCGATGGGACGGCCGAGGCCGCGCGGACGGCCGGGGCGCACGTGCTCAGCCTCCCCTTCAACCTCGGCTATGGAGCGGCGCTCCAGACCGGGTATCGGTTTGCCCTGGCCCGCGGATACGACGTCGTCGTCCAGATGGATGGGGATGGTCAGCATCCGCCCGAGGAGATCGACGGCCTGCTCGCCCGTCTGGAGGGCGATGACTGCGAGTTGGTCATCGGGTCGCGGTTCCTGGGGCGCGCGGAGTACCGGATCCCTCTCGCCCGCCGGCTGGGGATCGCCCTGTTCGGGCGCCTCACGGGAGCCCTCGTCCAGCGCGAGGTCACGGACCCCACGTCAGGCTTTCAGGCCATGAGCAGGGAAGTCCTCGAGTTCTACTCGCGTGACTTCTACCCCTACGACTACCCCGATGCCGACATCCTGCTGCGCGTGCATTACGCCGGCCTGCGGGCCGTGGAGGTCCCCGTGGTGATGCGGGCTGGGCCGCCCGGACGCTCCATGCATCGCGGCCTACGACCGGTCTACTACGTCTACAAGCTCTTGCTGAGCATGGCCCTCGCGTGGGTCGGCCGAGCGTCCAGCCCCGAGCCTCGCTGATGCAGCCGCTGCCCCTCGCGCTCGCGGTCCTTCTTCTGGCGGTCGTGCTGGAGCTGGTGCGCCGCCGCCGCCTCCGGGAGGAGTTCTCGTGGCTGTGGGTCGCCGGGGCCGGGGCCATGCTGGTCTTGTCCCTGTGGCCGTCCGCCAGGGAGCGAGTCGCCCGGTTGCTGGACAGCTCCGCGGAAGGGACCGGCGTGCTCCTGCTGGCGATCCTGTTCCTGTGCGGGATCGTTCTTCACCTCTCCACCCGCGTTTCGACCCTGGCAAACCAGAACCGCACGCTCGCCCAGCACGTGGCGGGCCTCGAGAAGCGAGCCGAGGACCTCGAGGCGGGAGACGAACCATGAGCCGGCGCGCACTGTGGCTCGTCGGTGCGGGGCTGGTCGGGCTGATTCTGGCGCTCTACTTGCCGTTCCTCGGCGCGCCGTTCGAGTACGACGACAAGGTGGAGATCCTCCAGAACCGTGTGCTGCGCACCCCGGGTCAGCTCGGGCCCATCTGGGAGTACAACCCCTTTCGGGTGCTCCTGATGTACACGTTCTCCTGGGACATCTGGGCCTGGGGAATCCTGCGGCCGGCCCCCTACAGACTGGAGAACGTGCTGATCCATGGCTCGTGTTCTCTGGTCCTCCTGAGCTTGCTCCGCCGACTGGCGCCATACCTCGCCCCGGACTGGACCGCAGCCCGGCGCGGGCTCCTCGTGGCTGGAGGCGCCCTCATCTTCGCGGTGCACCCCCTGGCCATCGAATCGGTGACGTACATCTCGGGACGCTCGACCTCCTTGGCGACCCTGTTCGTCGTCGTGAGCGCCTGGGCCTACCTCGGCTACGCGCACCGGGTGGCCGAAGACCCTGCCGTAGGCCAATGGCTCGCCGCCCGGGTGAGGCGACTCAACGTGGCCCTGGGCGCGCTGCTGGCGGCGGGCTTGCTGGTCGGGTTGCCCGTCTCCTGGCTGGTGGCGCACGAACGGATGGCACCGGCCCGCGGCATCACCATCGGCCTCGCCGGCGTGGCCGTGCTGGTCGCAGTGCTGGCGGCGGTGGGCGCCGACCGATGGCGCGCTCTGGCGCCGCCGGTCGTCCAGAACACAACCAGCGCATCGGGACGCCGCGCCGGCAACGCGCTGCTCCTCAGCTTCGTGATGTTCGTCCTGGGCACCCTGACGAAGGAGATCGCGGCGACCTTGCCTGCAGTCCTCTTCCTGATGGAGTGGATCGCTCTGAGACGCGGCGACGGGCGCGGCGCCCTCTCCACCCTGCGCGGGCGTCTCTTTCCGTTCTTCGCCATCCCGGCGTTTCTCATCGCGCTTCGCGTCGTCGCCTACGGCTACATCGCGTCCCCGACCCCCATCCGACCCTGGACGGACAACCTGCTCACGCAGAGCGAGGTCATCCCCCGCTACCTCGGGCTCTGGTTCGTGCCCTTCCCGCAGAGCATCTACCACGACCACCCCACCGTGCTCAGTCCCGGGACCTGGAGCGCGTGGCTCGGTGCGGCCTTCGTCCTCGGCCTCCTCATCCTCGCCGTGCGCAGCCGAGTCGCGGCCCCGGCCGCCGCCCTTGGGCTCCTCGTCGCCGCGGTGACCCTCGCGCCCACCTCGTCGGTGTTCGCCCTGAAGGAGTCGATGGTGGAGCACCGGCTGTATCTGCCCTCCATTGGACTGGCCCTGGCGACCTCGTGGCTGTTCGCGGGACCGGTGTGGGCTGCGGCGGCGCGCATGGGCCGCAGCAAACCCCTGATTCACGCCACCCTCCCCCTGCTGCTCTGGTGCGCCGCGCTCGCCTGGGAGAACCGGGCCTACCAATCCTTGTGGGGCTCCGAGGAGGAGCTCTGGAACAACGCCCTGGCCGTGAACCCAAGGGCGACCGATGCCTGGCGGTACCTGGGCGACCTCTACTCGGCCCAGGGCCGCTGGGACGATGCAGACCGAGCTCTGGGAGCCGCGGTCGCCCTCCGTCCGAAGGACCCCGAGCTCCTCAACAAGCTCGGCCGCGTCCGCGCGATCAACCACGATCTGGAAGGAGCAGAGAAGCTGTTCGTCCAGGCCGCCAACTCCGACGCCTGCCACACCCCGGCCCTGAACAACCTCGCCGCTCTGCGCAAGCTCCAGGGCAACCTCGCCGCCGCCGTCGACATCTACACGGACAGCATCGACTGCGCCCCGGACGACAACTACATCGCTGAGCGATCGCTCGGAGACATCTACTACAGTGACGCGGAGCTTCGTGATCGGGAGAAGGCGGGCGAGCACTACACCCGGGCGCTGCAGGCCCTGGACCCCGCCAGCCCCGACGCTCCGCTCCTCAAGCAACGCCTGCTGGAGTTGACCTGGTGACCCTCACTGGCCCCGTCGATATCGCCTTGGTCCGCGCCCCCGGGGCCGCGCGAGGCGCTCTGTCCGCGATGCCGGTGCCCCCCCTGGGGCTGCTCTACGTGGCTGGGGCCCTCCTCCGAGCTGGGCGCACGGTCGCCGTGGTGGACGCCGAGGCCGAGGGCCTCAACGACGCCGCCTTTGTCGAGCGTGTGCGGGCTCTACGCCCCGCCGTGGTCGGGCTCAGCGGCATGACCCCCATGCGCGCGGACATCGGGAAGACGATCACCCTGTGCCGGCCCCTCGCCCGTCGCCTGGTGCTCGGAGGGGTTCACGCGACACGCTTTCACGACTCGGTGCTCGACGAGTTCCCCGACCTCGACGCCGCGGTAGTGGGCGAGGGTGAAGAGGTCGCCGTGGCCCTGCTGGAGTGGTGGGACCAGGGAGGTGGCGGCGCCCCACCCGCCGGGGTGGTCGTGCGCGACGCGCCGTTCGTCGAGGCGGCGGTTCCCGCAGACCTCGGCGCCATGGCCTGGCCGGCGCGACACCTCGTTCCCCACGAACGCTACGCGTATCCCTTCCAGACAGCCCGTGGATTCACGACCCTGATCAGCAGCCGGGGGTGCCCCTTCCGCTGCACCTTCTGCGACAAGACCGTCTCGGGGAGCGCCTGGCGCGCACGTCCTCCCGAGGACGTGGTGAACGAGCTTCAGGAGATCAAAGAGCGCTACGGCCTCGGGTACGTGTGCATCTTCGACGACAACTTCACCCTGCGACGCAAGCGGGTGGTCGCCATCTGCGAGGAGATCCTTCGGCGCGGGCTCCGCATCGACTGGAAGTGCGAAGCACGTGTCGACGGCATCGATGAGGAGCTCGCGGTGCTGATGGCTCGGGCTGGCTGCAAGACCGTCGCATTTGGAGTCGAATCCGGGAACCAGGACTCCCTGGACTTTCTGAAGAAGGATCAGCAGCTCCCGCGCATGCACCGGGCGATCGCGGCGTGCCGGGCCGCGGGCATCGAGACCGTCGCCTATGTGTTGGTGGGGATCCCCGGAGAGACACCCGCCACCTCGCTCAACACGCTCAACTTCGCCAAGAACGCGGACCTGGACTTCATCCAGTTCAGCACTCTGTCGCCATTCCCCGGGACTGAGTTGTACGAGCAGGCGATGCGCGAGGGGTGGTTCCGAGAGACCGCGGTCTTCAACCCCGCCGATGGCGAGGAGCTACGAGCCACCCTGGTGCCGCCCGGGTGGACCGAGGACGAGCTCGGGGCGACGCTTCGACGCATGTACGGCGGGTTTTACCTGCGGCCCCGGTATCTGGCCCGCCAAGCCGTGCGGGCCGGACGACAGGGGACCCTGCTCCACCGGGCGCGGCTCGGGCTACGCGTTGCGCGCTGGTATCTGGAAGGGCGCGCCGCCTAGGGAGGCGCCGCACGAACCGAACCGGCGCAGGACGCCTCACTTCGCGCTGAGGTTCCCGTCGCTGTCGATGGACCACTGATCGCCGAGATGAGGCTTCAGGGCCTTGCGGTGTCCGCTGACGTCCCAGTTCGCGCGGGAGAGTGCGCCGAGAATGGCGCCGCGAACTCGGGCGCTGTCCTCGTCATCGTGATCGAGTCGCGCAACGAGCACGTCGCGGGACGAGTCGTCTCCCTTGAGGGACAGAAGCTCTGCGGTCTCATACCGCACCGACTCGTCGAAGTCGTTCAGGAACGGGGTCGCCGCGTCCCGGATCCTGCCGTCGGTCTGGTCCGTCAGGAGCCGGAGCAGCGTCACCTTCTTCTCAGGACGGAAGCTCGCGAGGCGGGCCCCTTCCTTGGCAAGCACTCGGAGGATCTCGGTGACCACCTCCTCCGGGCTCGCCACCTGCCGCATCACCTGGATCGGCAGGGTGACGTTCACCGAGCGATCGTTATGTGCTCGCAGGGCGGGAAGGATCTTCCCACCCTTCGCAACAAGCAGCTTTGCGAGGTAGTCCTTCTCCGCCCGGTCCTCACGCTCCTTCTCGGATGTGAGGTCCCAGCGACGGGTCATGGCGGCGGTCGCCTCCTCGGAGTCCATCTCCGAGAGGGCCTCCAGGGCAAGCATTCGGTCCTCGTGCTGCTGATTCTTCGAAACCAGCTTGGTCGCCAGCTTCTCAAATGCACGACGCTCACGGAGGTCCGAATCAAACAGTCCTTGAATCCACTGGCGCAACGATGGGGTCTCCCGGTGCCCGAATCAGGTCCGATCAGGCGCTGCTATTTTGGTCAGCGACAGCCAATGCGCAAGGGGACTGTCTGGTAGGGCGCGTGGGTGGCGATGGGGTGAAGGCGCAACGCCCATTGGTGGCTCAGGCTTTCACCGTGTGGTAACAAGGGCGACGTATGTGTGTGTCGTGCGCGCGTGAGCGCGGCATTCATATCCTGGGAGAAAAAATGCGGGCTTCGTTGAATTTCAGGAACGTCGCGGTGGGAGCACTCTTGCTCGCTCTGCCGCTCACCACTCCGGGCTGCCCGACGGGCGACCCTCAGACGCCGGATCCGCCGGAGGCGCCGATCGCGATCATCGCCGACCTCGGCGAGATGGCCGGTGTGGAACTCGGCGCGACGGTCCAGCTGGACGGCTCTCAGAGCATCCTCGGCGCCAACACCGAAGACCTCGGCCTCACCTTGACCTACTTCTGGGAGGTCGACACGGTGCCCTTTGGCTCCGCGATCGTTGACGAGTCGCTCGTGGCCCTCGGCACCGCAGTCGGTGACGACGACGACTCCGCCGCCCCGGACGACCCGCCCGCCGACACGCCCGAAGCCGGCAACATCGCGGTGGAGTTCATCCCCGACGTGGTCGGCCTCTATGGCATCACCCTTCAGGTCTCCGACGGCACGCGCGTCTCCGACCTCGATCACGTAGTGATCACCGTGGGCAGCTCCAACAGCTGCCCGACGGCGGACGCTGGCGCGGATGTCGTGGCCCTCACCGGTGTTCCCGTCAGCCTCGACGGAACCGGCTCCACCGATGTGGACGTGGACGACGACGGCAACCCGCAGAGCCTCGAGTGGCAGTGGAGCTTCTCGCTGATCCCCAACGGTTCGTCCCTGACCGACACCGACATCTTCAGCCAGGGCACCGCGACCCCGACGATCATCCCGGACGCGCCCGGCACCTACATCCTGCAGCTCAAGGTGACGGACGGCTCCTGCACGTCAGAGCCTCAGTACGTCACGGTGCTCGCGAGCAACGGCAATGGCCAGCCCGTAGCTGACGCCGGACTCTCGATCACGCTGACCCCCTGCTCGCCGAGCGAGGTCACCCTCGACGGCACCGCGTCCTTCGACCCCGAGGGGCAGGCGCTGCAGTACGAGTGGGTCTTCACGCAGGTCCCGACCGGTTCGGGCATGACGGACGCCCTCATCGAGGGCCGATTCACGGCGACCCCGTCGTTCAACTTCGATGTGCCCGGCCTCTACACCCTGCAGTTGCGGGTGAATGACGGCGAGCTCATCTCGGCCCCGGACAACGTGGCCGTCAGCGCGGTGCCGGCCCTGCCGAACACCGCGCCGGTCGCCTTCGCGGGCGAGAACATCGTCATGAACGCCACCGCCAACTGCACAAACAACCCCTACACGGGCTGCAGCTGCAACCCCTGTGGGGCGCGCTCCACGGTGATGAGCGCGCTCGGGTCGTACGACCCCGACCTGGACGCCATCAACTACCGCTGGGAGCTCCAGGGCGGCACGGCCACCTTGCTCGGTGAAGAGAGCCTGGACCTCGAAGTGAACGCACCCGAGCAGCCGGTGACCTGCGGGCAGACCTCGCAGAACGTGGTCGAACTCGACCTCACCGTCTTCGACTGCCGCGGGGCGGACAACGACACCGTGACCATCACTTTCACGTGCAGCGGCTGAGCCGGATAGGACTGACGACGATGTCTTCTTCCAAGAGCACTACCACTACGGCCCTCCGCGTCCTCGGCGTCGGCGCGATGCTGCTGGCGATGCCCCTGATGGGTCGCTGCGTGGCGCCCTCGGTGACCCAGGTCACCAGCCTGAACCTGAACAACACTGCTCCTGTCGCTCGCGCGGGAGCAGATGGCGAGGCTCCTCTCGGAGTGCCTCTGGCCCTCGACGGCACCGCCTCCTACGACCCTGATGGTGACGAGATCGTCTACCACTGGGGAGTGGACGACGCCCCGGCCGACAGCGTGCTCGCGACGACGGAGAACCCCTTCGCCGTCAACGGAACCCGCAACTCGGGCGTGACCGCGGTCACCCCGGACGAAGTGGGCATCTACATCTTCTCGCTGGTGGTCGAAGACCCCTCGGGCGCCCTGTCCGAGAAGGACTACATCATCTACGAGGTGACCTCGACGCTGCAGCTTCCGGTGGCAGACGCTGGCACCAACGAGACCACACTCGAGGGCAGCGAAATCTGCCTCGACGGCTCCGCGTCCTGGGATCCGGGCGGCCGCGACCTGCTGTTCTCCTGGACCGTCGTCGCGACGCCGGCAAGCTCCGCCCTGACGACCTCGTCGCTCTCGGACGCCGGCGTGGTGGCTCCGTGCTTCACGCCAGATGCCCCCGGGACCTTCACGCTGGCCCTCGTCGTGGACAACGAGCTGGCAGTCTCCGAGCCGGACTTCGTGTTCGTCGCTGCGGGCTCCACCAACCAGGGCCCCACCGCGGACGCTGGCGTCCTCGCCGCCAACTCCTGCGACTTCGTGCAGCTCAACGGCGCCGACTCGGTGGACCCCGAGGCCGACCCCCTGAACTACAGCTGGGACCTGCTCCTGGTCCCCCAGGCGAGTGAGCTTCCGCTCGGACAGGCTGCCTTCGATGACGCCACGGCAGAGACCCCGGTGTTCTACGCGGACGTCGAGGGGAGCTACACCGTCCAGCTCGTCGTGGACGACGGCGAGGCCTTCTCGACGCCCGTGTTCCTGGAGCTGGAGCTCGAGCAGAAGGACACGAACACCGCGCCGGTGGTGGTCACCTCCTCGGATGCCTACTTCTTCGAGGCATCGCCGACTTGTTCCACCGATGCCTACGGCAACTGCACGAACTGCCCCAACTGCTCTGGCCAGAACCTGTCGATGACCGCAGAGGGCAGCTCGGACCCCGACGGCGACCCCATCGACATCAGCTGGTCCATCCAGTCGGGTCCCTCCAGCGCCGGACTCAGCCTCGAGGAGGGCCTCGAGTCAGACCTCAGCGTGCCCGGCCCCGCCGGCACCTGCACGGCCACGACGAACACCTACACCATTGAGGTTCTCGTCACGGCCACGGACTGCAGTGGCGACACCGGCAGCAACATCATCACGGTGGTGTACGACTGCGGCTGATCGGTTGCCTGGCGGCTGTCGGGCTCTTCCTGCCCGGGTGCGCTGACCAGGTACGCCCCGCCACCGACGAAGCCAAGCGACTCGGCCTCCTAGGAGGGTCGAGTGCTTCGGCGGCCCCCGCGACCTTGGATCCCGCCAGCGGATTCCTCCTCGATCACATCCTGGCGATCCAGAGGCCGACGGGAGTGCTCCTCCGCGCGCCCGTCGCGGGCTCCTCTCGAGGCATCACCCTGCGCTGGAGCGTGCAGGGGGCCGCGATGTCGCGGTTGGTCGATGACGCCTGGCTGCCCTCCCCCCCCGACTCGTGGACTGCCACCGTCGAGTTGCTGCGCGGTGAGCAGGTGCTCGCGAGCCAGTCCAGAGAGGCCTCGCCCCCTCGCCTGCGCGCCGCGGCAACCCACGGTGGTGCGTTGATTGGTTTCCGGGGCGCAACGCCGCAGGTCACGGTCGACGACCTCCCTGCGACCTGCGCCCCCCAGCCCGCCCATCAGGGCCTCGAGGTCTGCTTCGTCGAGGCGACGAGGGGCTCACTCGTGCGATTCGGCGACGGGGTCGTGACGGCGGGTGCGCTCCCGACCTTCGAGGCGCTGCCGCTCGAGGAGACCCCCGATGAGTGCGGCCACCCCGCGTTTCCGGCTCCCGTGGCTGGCGGAATCCTCGGATGCTCTCATCCGGGACAGCTCGACCGCCATCGACGGCGTCCAGGGGGGCCTCGACGCGCCGTGCGATGGGGAGACGAGGCCATCGCCCCGACCCGGGCCAGCGTTCTTCACGGCGGGAGCGCGCTGGCCGTCGCCCAGGGCCGCTCGCTGGGCACGTGGACTCCCGACGACGCACAGATCAGCCTTGCGCGAGCGCTGCCCCTCGCCGCAGCACCCGCGGCCGACGGAGGCTGGTTCGCCCTGTTGATGCCCGACCGGATGCAGGCCCTCCCTCACGGGAGCAACCGGCGAGTGCAGCCCCCCGCCATTCCTGCTCCCGGAAGAGGCATCCCCCGCGTCGCCGGGGGGCGCGTCGCCTGGGCCGAGCCCACACGCCTGATGCTCGGGGACCTCAGGGGGGGGCGCACGGGCCCCTTCGTGGAGGGATGCCGCCACACGGTGCTGAGCCCTGGATGGATCACGTTCAGCGTCGGCGAGGAGACGGTGGCGGAAGGTCTCGTCGGGCAACTGGGAAGCTCCTTCGCGGTGGACTCCGCGTTCTCGGGAGCTCGAGCAACCTTCGACGACCTCGTGGCAGTGCCTGCGCGCACGGGTGATCTGGTGCAGACCGCGCTGCTCCATCCCCCCTCGGGGCTCATCGTCGCCCGACTGGGAACCACCGAAGCCTGGGTCGAGCCCCGGGGCTCGGACGCAGATGGCCTGGTGGTGAGGCGTTGGGCCAAGGGGGCCACCGGCGAGCTTGCCCGCCACCCAGCGCCGCTGCGCGTCCTCGAAGAGGACGGCTCCCTCGGGTTTGGCGCTGCCACGCAGGCAGGTGGGCACGGCGGAGGACACGCCCTCCTCGCTCCGGGTGAGCAGGCGGAGGGCACGATCCAGGTGGCCTCGCCAGCTCGACTCGCGACCTGGCGCCCCGACGGCCCATCAGACGGCTGGGTCGAGGTCGAAGCCCTCGGGACCGTCACCCGCATCGAGCTCGCTGGAAGCGGCTGGCTGGATCTCGCTGCCCTGCCTCGGAACACTGAAGCCCGGGTGCGGTTCGTGGCCGCGCCCAGAGGCGAGGGCCTGGCGGTGGATGCGTTGATGCTGGACCGACGATGAGCGAGAGCACCCCCATGTGGGCCCGTTGGGTGGCCGGCGCATGGACCGTCGCCTTGCTGCTCGCGGTATGGCCCACCAGCGGTCTCGGCGCCGCGTTGCTCCACGGGTGGCTGGTCACCACAGGCCCGCCCCTCGCCGCCGCCGTGAGCCTCCTCCTCGCTGCCTGGGGATTCGGCGCCTGGAGCACTCCGGTCCTGCTGGCCCGTGCCCCATCCGACCCCGGCTCCCGGCTCGTCATCGACACGGCGTTCGGCCTCGTCATCCTGCAAGTCGGGGCGGTCCTCGGGACGATCCCCGGACTCTTGGGCTGGGGAGTGGCCGTGCTCGGCCTCGGCTGGATCGCAGCCGTCGCGCGGTGGGTTCGGCATCGCCCGGCGCCGCCAGTTGCCCCCTCGGCCTGGACCGTCGTCGCCGCGACCGTGGCCGCGGGGCTTCTCTTCCCGGCACTCTTCTCCGTGGGTGCGCCTCCCACGGGAGCCGACGAGCTGCAGTACCACGTGCGAATGCCCTTGGACCTCGTCCAGTACGGGCTGGCCACTCACCCTCACGACCCTGTGTCCGCGTTCCCGAGGGGACTGCACGTCCTGCATGGCCTCGGGCTCGGACTCCACCCGGACCTCGGTCGCCCCCTGGCGCTCTTGTTCGGACTGGGAGGTGTCCTCGCCGGACACCGCATCGCAGTGCGCCTGGGGGGGACCCTTGCCGGAGGCTTTGCGCTCGTGGCGCTCTGCGGCGCCGCCAGCTGGCTGCGCATGACTCCGGTCATCTCCACCGACGTACCGCTGGCGCTCTTCCTCGGCGCCGCCCTGCTTCTCCTCCTCGATGCCATCGAGGACGAGGCCGCGCTCGATGTGCGTTTCGCGTTGGCCCTGGGCCTCCTGGGTGGAGCTGCGTTCTCCATCAAGTACACCGCTGCGGTGTACTTCGCGCCGGTCTGGATGGTGGCAGGCGTGCTGGCGCTTCGTGCCCGTCGGTTCCCCGTCGCTGCGGCCCTCGTCGCCTCGGCCGGGCTGCCGATCCTGTTTGCCGCCCCCTGGATGGGAGCCAACATCACGGCTGGGGTGCACGCCCTCTACCCGTTCAAGGGCATCGCCACCGATCCGGCGTTTCGCTTCAACCAGACCGAGAACTACGGAGCGGGCGGGGGGCTGATGGCGTGGCTCCGCACCCCGTGGGACCTGTTCGTGCTCGGCACCGAGTTTGACCGCCGCCACTACCTGGGTCGCCTCGGGATGTGGCCGGTGTTCGCGATTCCAGGCGTCCTTCTCGCCGGCCGGCGGAAGGCGGTCATGGCCGTGTTCGCCGTCGCCACGCTGGGCTTCATGCTCTGGGCCGGTCCGCTCCGGCGCGTCGCCTACCTCTTGCCGCTCTGGCCGGTCATCGCGGCCCTCTGTGGTGTGGGGTTCGCCGAGTTGACCCGCGGACGCGGGCAGTGGCTCCCCGCGCTCGTCTTCTCCGTCGCGGTCGTCGTCGCAGCAGCCGAGGTGGCGCCTGCTTGGACGGCCGGCCTCGCGGACTCCGCCGTGGCCAGTGGCCGCGCAGACCGCAACACCACGAGAGACTCGCGGGCCGAGTCCAGCGCTGCCTGGGCCTGGGTGCGAGAGAACACGCCGCCAGGCTCCACTGTGGCCACCGCCTTTGTCTGGGAGGTCATTGCGCCGGAGCACCGGGTGCTCTGGGCTTGCGCCGAGGAGTGCCCCACGGTGCGGCTGACTCTCGCTGAGGCTGGCAGCGGCGCGGAGGTCGCGCGGGTCCTCCGCGAGCTGGGCGCGCGGTGGATCGTCGTCAAGAAGCAGCCGTTCCTTCGCAGCGGGTATCCCGACATGACCGACGAACAGTTCGCCCTGGGATACGAGCGGCCCCTGCAGGTCCTGGACGAGCTGCTGTCGCTGCACGCCACCGAGGAACATCGGTCCGGGCTCTACGGCGTCTATGCCCTCGACGCCCCACGGCAAAAAGCTGCGCCCGCACCTTGACGATGACCTTGGCCCGCATAGAATTCGGCCCCCGTCGCGGCCTCGGTCGCAACGAAACCCGACTGCGAGGGTGGCGGAATTGGTAGACGCGCAGGTTTCAGGTACCTGTGCCCTTCTGGGCGTGGGGGTTCGATTCCCCCCTCTCGCACCACTCGGGTTCCTCGGCTTCGGCCGTGAGCAAGAAAGCCGCTCCCTCGGGAGCGGCTTTTCTGGTTCTGGGGACTGAACACCGGCATTCGCCGCCGGCTCCCCGAAGCCCGTGGGAGCACGTACGCGCTCCTCCTTCAGACGAGTACGGCCTCGCCAGCGCCGAGGTCGTTGGCCTCGAGGAGGACCTCCCTCGCCCGCTCCACGTCCCCACGCCGAGTGAGAACCCGCGCCAAGAACACCTTGCCCTGGGCCGCAGTCTCCTTGTCTCCGTGCGTTCCCGCCTCCTGGATGCCGGCGAGCAGAGCCGCCTCACCATCCTCGAGCTCCCCGCGTAGAGCGCGCAGGTACCCGAGGTACACCATGTTCATGGCGCGGCCGCCGGCCCAGTCGTTGGCGTTGGCCGCGTCGAGGCTCTCCTCGAAGTACTGGTAGGCGCGCGCGTAGTCGCCCATACGGAAGTAGACGTCGCCGATGTTGTGCAGGTTGACGATGACCCCTCGCCGGTACTCGATGCCCTTGCGGATCTCGCAGGCCTCGCGGTAGCAGGCCAAGGCGTCATTGAAGCGATCCATGTGGATGTAGGTGACGCCGAGGTTGTTGAGTAGCTTGCCCTGGAGGATCTTGTCCTCGGTCTGCTGCGCCAGCTCATGGGCCTTGCGCAGGTGCCGCTCCGACAGCGGGTAGTCCCCCGCGCGCATGTAGTAGCTCCCCAGGGAACCGAGAATCCCGGCGATGCGCTCACGGTCATCGCGATCGCGCGCGGTCTTGAGGGCACGATTGAGCGCCGATCGCGCCATGTCGAAGTCCCCTTGCTCGAGGGCCCACTGGGCGAGCTCCTCGTCCGCGTCGGACATCAGCTCCGGGTCGTCGAGCTCCTCGGCGATCTCCTGGGCCCGCTTGAGGTAGTCGCCCGCCCTGTCGAGCTGGCCCAGCTCCTTGGCCGCCCGACCGAGCTGCACGAGCGCCTCAGCGATCAGCGCGTTCTCCTCCGCCTCCTGGGCAAAGTCGAGGGCCTTCCCAAAGGACCGGTTCGCGTCCTCGGTCTGGAGGTTCCGCGACTGCACCCGGCCGAGGCGCAGGTAGAGCTCGGCGAGGTGCGCGTCGATGGACCGCCCCTCCACGTGCTCCGCCTCAGAGCCGCGCAGCAGGAGGATCGCCCTCTGGTAGCAGCGCAGCGCCTCTCGGTTGAAGTAGCCCTTCTCGTAGGCAACGCCTGCCTGCTCGGCGAAGGTCGCGGCCCGACGCAGCAATCCGCCGGACTGGTAGTGCCGGCTCAGCACCTCGTACCAGGGCCTCAGGTTCCCCGAGTAGATGCGCTCGATGGACTCTCCGACCCGGTTGTGGAACTCCTTGCTGCGCGAGCTCAGGATCCCGCGGGTGGTGACCTCCCAACAGAGCTCGTTGCGGAAGGTGTGGTCCGCGTCACCCGCCTGTTCGTCCTCCCGGAGGAGCCGCACGAGCTTGAGGGCCTTGAGACGAGCCAGCACCTCAGAGAGCTCGTCGCGCCCGAGACGGGTCACCTCCGCGAGCAGCGATGCGTCGAAGGAGCGCCCGATCGTCGCTGCCACTTCGAGGACCACCCGCTCGCTCGCACTCAGGCTGTCGATGCGCGAACCGATGAGGTCCTCCACCGTGGCGGGGATCTGCGCGCTCTCAACGTCACCGGTGATGGTGACCACGCCAGCCTCGACCTTGAGCAGCCCGTCACGCCGGAGCTGCCCCACGATCTCCTTCACGAACAGCGCGTTGCCACCGGAGCTGTCGTAGACGCGTCGATGCAGCTCGTCCGGGATCTCTGCCACTCCGAGCATCTCGCGAACGAACTGCCGCACCTCGTCCTCGCCCATGGGAGGGAGGGGCAGCCGGTGCACCTCGGCCTCCTTGGGGAAGGGCAGCACGCCGTTCTTGCTGTGGGTGAGCACCAGGAGGAGACGGTTTTCGCTCAGGGTGCGTACGAGGTGCACTGCGAGGTCGACCGAGTAGTGGTCGAGGAAGTTGAAGTTCTCGAGAGCCAGGACGAGGAACCCATCCGCCAGGAGGCCCGCAAAGATCTTGCGGATGGCCTCGAACGTGCCGATGCGCTTCTGGTCTCCGGAGAGGTACTTGAGGTTGCTCCCGGAGAAGCTCAGCTCGAAGAGCTCTCCGATGATGTGGATGTCAATGGGGTCGAGGCGCAGCTCTGTGAGCCGCTGAAGCTTGGTGCGTCGCTCCTCGTCGGAGTCGTTCTCCTCGAAGCCACAGATGGACTCCAGGACCTCGCGGAAGGCCAGGAACGGTGTCTCCCGCTGATAGAACGAGCCTCGCCCCGAGTAGAGCGCGATCTCCCGCTCCCGCGTGATCTCGCGGATCTCGCGGACGAAGCGAGCCTTGCCGCTGCCCGTGTCCCCCTCCACGGACAGCACCGCCGAGGAGCCATTGGCGACCTTGCCGATGATCTCGCGCAGCACCTCGAACTCGTCGCCGCGCTTGACCCAGCCGCCGACCTGACCGCGCTCGCCTCGTCCCCGGAGACGACGCAGCCGGTACATGCGCACCTTGCCGGCCTTCCACTTCACGGGGACCTCGCCCAGGGGGTCGAACTCGCCGTGCTCCCCGAGCAGACCAAACACCTTCTCGGAGACGAGCACGTCGTCGAGGCCGGCCTCGTCGCACAGGCGACGCGCCAGCTTGACGGTGTCGCCCCAGGGGGTGAAGCCCCGACGACCACGCTTCTTGCTGCCCTTCGCCGCCACGAGCACCGCACCCCGGTGAATCCCCATGGACAGCTGCACGCGCTCGCCCTTCACCTCGGCGAACTTCTCCGAGATGCGGCGAAGGTCCGAGGCGCAGCGAATGCACAGCTCGAGGTCCTTCGGCGTGTTCTGGTCGAGCCCCCACATGACGACGACGCGGTCGGCGTCCAGGCGGGTGATGCGGCCCTGATACTTCTTGATCACGGTGGCGAGAGACTTGAGGAAGCTGAAGTTGAGCTTGAGCAGCTCCTCCTCGCCCACCCGCTCCGCGAGATCCGTGATGCCGGTGATCTCGATGGCCAACACCTCGACTTGGCGGCGGTCTCCCTGAGCGATGCGGCTCCCGAGACTCGGGGTGCCTGCGGCTAGCCCCGACAGGGACATCGAGAGGTCGGCCTGGCCCCACTCACCCGAGACCAACGCGCCGTCTGCGGCCCCGCCCTCCTGGTCTGCCGTCTCCTGCACCGCGTTCTGCACGAGGTCGGACGGCACGATGCCGGGCTGCCGGCTCAGCTCCGAAAGGTCGCGCACGATGGCGTTCACCACGGAGCCGGCACTCTGGCGCGCGTACTCCTCGGCGAACATGTCCTTCATGAACATCGACAGGTCGGCGCGGGTGACCCGCATGCCCACGTCATAGAGGAAGGAGAGCAGCTCCTCCTGGAGCTCCAGAGCGCTCTGGAACCGGTGGTCTGGGTCCCGGTGCAGACCGCGCAGGAGGATCTCCTCGAGGCGCGCCGGAATCTCCGGGTTCACGGCCCGAGGCGGCGGGATCTCCGCGTTCCGCACCATGCGCATCTTCTCGTTCCGATCCTTGCCGGCGTAGAGGCGCTGCCCGGTGATCAGCTCGTAGAGGATGATGCTGGTAGCGAAGATGTCGCTGCGATGATCGACCTTGCCGCCCCGGGCTTGCTCGGGCGCCATGTAGGCGAACTTGCCGCCCGCCATCTTCCCCTTCTCCTCCTCGGCGACTTCGCCGACCCGGGCGATGCCGAAGTCCACGACCTTGATGTCGCCTTCGAAGCTCAGGAGGATGTTGTGGGGCGAGATGTCCTGGTGGACCACGTTGAGAGGGCGCCCGCCGGGATCGGCGAGGCTGTGGGCGTAGTCGAGGCCGCGCGCGACCTCGGAGATGATGTAGACGCTCGTGGGAATCGGCAGGAACTTCCGCGTCTTGCGGCCCTGCTTGATGATCTTCATCAAGTCGTGGCCGTGGATGAACTCCATGGCCATGTAGTAGTCGGCGCCGACCACCCCGAGGTCGTACACCTGCACGATGTTCGCGTGGTTCAACGAGACCGCGATCTTGGCCTCGTTGATGAACATGCCGACGAAGTCCTTGTTCCGCGACAGGTGCGGAAGGATCTTCTTGATCACGAGCAGCTTCTCGAACCCCGCCACGCCATAGGACTTGGCCTTGTAGACCTCGGCCATACCGCCGGTGGCGATCTTCTCGATCAGCTGGTACTTGCCGAATCGGATCGGCTCGAAGTCGCTCATGAGGTTCCCGGCCCGCTCGCCGTCCTCCGGTGCAGACAGAGTCGCGGGGGTGAGAGTCTACCCCGGCTGTCGGAGGCTTGGGCCAGAGCCAGCCCCCAGATGCCCGGGTGTCTTCGCTGGTGCGCCTGATACCTTTTCGGCCCTTGTTGGAGGACCTTCAGATGAACCTGCGATTCGTCGTCGCTACGACCTTGATTCTCTCGCTCCCAGCCCTTGCCCACGCGGGCTCCGGGGGGCCGAACGTCTTCGGCTACTTGTGGGAGGACAGCAACGAGATCGGTGGCCCGGCCTACTTCCCCGAGAACGCGAGCAACGGCCTGAGCATGGGGGACGACACCGAGCTCAGCGTTTCGCTCCCCTTCACCTTCGAGTTCTTCGGCCTCGCCTACACCAGCGTCAATGTCGAGAGCAATGGACTGATCTCGTTCGGCTCGGCGAACGGGAACACCGGCAACAGCTGCACCAGCACCCCCACCGGAGCCGTCCTCGCGCCGTGGTGGCTCGATCTCGATCCCCCGAACAACGGATCCGTGGGATGGGATGTGCACTACACGGCCCCAAACCGGGTGTTCGTGGCGAAGTGGGAGGACATCGAGGCCTACCCGAGCAGCACGGGGTTCGCGACGTTCGAGGTGCAGCTCTTCGAGACGACGAACGACATCGAGTTCCACTACACCGACGTCACGTTCGCCGACTCGTCCAAGGACTACGGCGCCCAGGGTTGGGTTGGCATCAGTGACGGACTCGATGAGCTGGAGGTGCAGTGCAACGACGGACTCCTCGACTCCTTCTATGCCGTCCACTTCTACGCCCCTCTGGCCTGCGTTGATGACGACGGCGACGGCTGGAACGAGATCGCCTGCGGCGGATCGGACTGCGACGACTTCGACGCGGGGACCTACCCAGGCGCTCCCGAGGTCTGCGACGGCGTCGACAACGACTGCTCAGGCAGCGTGCCGTCGGACGAGAACGACTCCGACGGAGACGGCTGGGCCCCTTGCGAGGGAGACTGCAACGACTTCGACAGCGACGAGTCCCCCGGGAACACCGAGGCCTCGGTGGCGCGCTGCTCAGACTTCCTCGACAACGACTGCGACAGCCTCGTGGATCAGTCCGACCCGGACTGCGCGCCCTTCATCGGCGGTGACGACGACGACGACGACGACGATGACGACGGCGCGGGGGACGACGACGACGCGGCCAACGACGACGACGCGGCCAACGACGACGACGCGGCCAATGACGACGACGCGGCAAACGACGACGACGCGGCAAACGACGACGACGCGGCAAACGACGACGAC
>JAGSHC010000214.1 GCA_023954745.1 Deltaproteobacteria bacterium
ACGTCGTCACCGACCGAGAGCGCGCGAAGCTCCGAAGGCCACTCGACAGGAGACGGGACCTCCAGCCGTGCGCGATCCGGGGGGTGCAGGGTGACGACGGCACGGACCCGGGCGCGGCCCGTGGCGTCGACCAACTCACCGGTGATCGAGGTGTGCTCGGGTCCGATGACCGGCTTCGAGAGGCGAGGCGTCAGCATCACTTCGCGGTCCAGTTGCACGCCCTGAAGGACGCGTACGTCGTCCAGACCTGCGAACTGCATCCCCGGGTACTCCCGCCGCGCTTCCCGCGCGATGAGCTCCATCGCCAAGGCGAACGGCAGGACGGGGACACCATCGAGCATGTGGTCGGCCAGGACCGGCCAGCGCTCAAGATCCAGGGAAAGCGGGCGATGGACCACGGGGGGGTCCGGCGAGCCCACCCCCGCATCGAGTCCGTCTCCAACCACCACATGGACCGAACGCTCACCCGTGGCGAAGACTTCCTCGCGGCAGACGGCCGCACCCCCGGCCCTCCCGATGAGAGAGACCCCCTCGCTGGTGAACGCCTTCTTGAGGTCCGCGGTCACCATGCCCCCATCCCAGGGCCCCCAGGACCAGGAGACGACCCGGGTCTCGGGTCGGCGTGCAGCCTCACGCGCAGCGAGGGCATCGAGGATGCGGTTTGCGGCCGCGTAGTCAGACTGCCCGCGCCGGCCGAAGCGACCGGTCACCGAGGCGAACAACCCCAGGAAGTCCAGAGGGCGGTTTCCGATCGCGCCGAGGACCGAACGAAGACCGTCCAGCTTGGTGCCGATGACGGCCGTCACGTCTTCGTCGCTCTTGTCGGCGATGAGCTTGTCGCGAAGGACGCCCGCGCCGTGGAGGACCCCGCGTGCCTTCAGCTTCGTGCTCCGCTCCGCTCGTCGCAGCGCCTTGGCCACGTCGTCCACGTCACGCACATCCACTGAGGCGTACACAGCCTTTGCACCGGCATCGGTCAAGCGAGCCAGGGTCCGGCGGATCTCACGGGCGGCCAAGGTGGTTCGGACCTCCGCGCGCAGCTCCTTCGGCGAGGGGCGGGACGTGAATCCGTGGGCGAGCAGGGCCCTCTGGACGCCCGCGTCATCGACGGCCTCGAGCCAGTCCGGCTCGTCGTCGGGTGCCTTGCTCCGACCGAGTAGCAGCAGCCCCTCGACCCCCGCCTCCGCGAGCGCGACAGCGCACTCAGCGGTCACGCCGCGCGCTCCGCCAGTCACGACGACGAGTCCTCGGGGTGGGCGCCCTTCGCCCCCGGGAGCGTCCAAGGGCCGGAGTTCGAGACGCTGTCGGTGGCCTTCTGCGGAATATCCGACCTCGATGGGCGCGGCCGAGCGCAGCTCCGCCAGAACGCGGCTCACGACGACAGGGTCTTCCTCGATGGCGGCGCTCACGTCGAGGGCACGGCACCACAGGCCGGGCCACTCCCAGGCCGCGGTCTTGACGAATCCAGCGAGCCCTGCCGAGAGCGCATCACCGCTGGTGAAGGCAGAGCCGTCGAGACACCCGAACCCTCCATCGAGACGCGACACGGAGAGCAGCATCCCGCTCCCCCGCTCGGCCGCCTTGACCAGATGAGGCCCCGCAGTGCGAAGCAGGGAGAAGGCGAGGTTCGGGTCGTGACCCAACAGGATCAGCCCCGAGGGAGCAGGGACTGCGTCCGACCCAGCGTGCACGAGGTGCACGTCGAGCCCCTCACTCAAGAGTGCGTCCGCGAGGGGCTGCGCGAGGTCGCTCCCGTCGTCGAGAATCCACGTCGTCTCTCCCTTGGCCAGCGGCAGCGGACGATCCGCTGCCGCATCAGCGAAAGGGACTGCGGTGACCGCCCTCCTTTCGGGGAGGGCCGAGGCCTCGTCCGGCGGCGGGTCCGCGGCCGGGGCGGCGGGCTCCGCTCCGGCGACGATCGAGGTAGTTGAGGGAGCGGGGGGAGCTCCCGCCACGAACTCGAGCACCTGACGCAGGGTCTGCAGGCTTCCCAGGGCCTCGGGCTCGACGGTCGGCGCGCTCGGCAGCCGCTCGGTCAACAGCGAAAGGATCTCCACTCGCTTGATCGAGTCGATCCCGAGGTCGGACTCCAAATCCATGTCCAGGTCCAACATGTCGGTGGGGTACCCCGTGGCCTCGGCCACCACCTCGACGAGAACCGTCGCTGGGTCCTGCCGGGGCTTGGTCGTCACGGGCGCGTGAGCGACCAACGTCTCCGCGCTGACACCACTCACGGCCTCCGCGGCCGCCGACTCGGGTGCTCCCCCAGAAACGAACTCAGCCACCTGGCGCAGCGTGTGGAGGGCGGACAGCCGCTCGGGCTCCACGGTGGGCGTTCCCGGCAAGCGCTCGGTCAACAGGGACAGAATCTCGACCCGCTTGATCGAGTCGATGCCCAGGTCGGACTCGAGATCCATGTCCAACTCGAGCATGTCCGTCGGATAGCCAGTCGCTTCGGCCACTACTGCCAACAAGGTGCCGACGGTGTCCTGAGTCACTGACGCGGGACTCGGGGGAAGAGCGGCCTGCGTTGGGGCCAGCGGGACCTGGGCCGTCGCCGGGGGCACAGGCACCTGGACCGGCGCCGCAGAGGAAGGGGCCGGGGGCACGTAGGCGGGAGCCGGGGGCACATACGTGGGCGCCGGCGAAGCGGAGACGGGGGCTGGCGGAACGTAGCCAGGAGCCGGGGGAGCGTAGGCCTGCGGAGGCGCCGACGCCGCCTGCGGCCTCACCGACGCCGGCATCCCCAGCATCTGCTCGATGAGGCGCTGTTGGCCATCGAGAAGAGCCTGGAACGAGGACTGGGCGGCCGCCTGGCCGTCCAGGAATGCTCGATGCGTCGCTGCGGTCTGCTGCTGCATCGACTGGAGGGCCCGAAGGTGCTCCTGGGCGCCCTGAAGGGCCTGCACCACCAGCGCGGCAGCCTGAGGATCGGTCTTGCTCATGTTCACTCCCGAGACGGGGGACGGCGGCACCACAGTTCGAGCTGGGCGCGGCGCCGAGGCCGGGGCTGGGCTCGATGGCCGAGCCTGAGGGTTGGGGGCGGCAACAGGGGGCCGCGGTGGGATGGGGGGCGCGGGATCCCGGTGGTTGGCCCCGCCAAGGGGGACCGACATTCGGGGGGTGCGAGCGTTGTGTTGGTCGGCGCGAGGCGGGGCGCTGCGACGCTCCCAAGGGGTCAGATCGACGCCATGTCCGAGGGCTGCCAGTTGAGCCAGCGCCCAGCCGAGAGACCACAGTCCCCCCCGTCGCGCGTTGCCGTCCAGCGCCAAGCTGGTGTGGGGCACATCGCCGAGGATGCGCGAGGTCATTCCGGTCAAGGTCGCCCCGGGCCCGATCTCCACGAACGTCCGCGCACCGGCCTGGGAGAGGGCGCGCACGTCCTCCATCCACTGCACCGGTTGGGCGAGCTGCCCTGCGAGCAACTCGGCGATGTCCGTCGAGGCCGTCGGGTAGGGAGCACCCGTGCTGTTGGCGTAGACGGGGAAGGCTGGTGGCCGGAGCGAGAGACCCGCGAGCGCCTCCAAGAAGAGCGGCCCGGCATCAGCCACGAGCGGACTGTGGAATGCCGCTCCGACGGAGAGAGGCCGCGCGGTCAGGGCGCGGGTCGCGCACTCGGCAGCCAGAGCATCGATGGCGCTCCGGGATCCCGACGCGATGCCCTGGTTGGGTCCGTTGATGTTTGCGAGCACCAGCCCCTGGCCCACAGCGTCGACCGCCGCTTGCGCCGCCTCGAGCGGGGCAAGGATCGCGAGCATGGTGCCCCGGTCCGAGCCGTCGCCGGCCATCAGCTCCCCTCGAGCGGAGGCTGCGGCCCGAAGGCCCTCGCGGGTCAGCACTCCGGCTGCGTGCAGCGCGACGAGCTCGCCGAAGCTATGGCCCGCGGCCATCTGCGGCTCGACACCAAACCGACGCAGGACATCGAGCATGCCGGCGCCCAGTGCCCCCAGGGCCGGCTGCGCGACGTCCGTCGCCCGAAGCGCCTGTTCCTGGCGATGGCGCTCCTCGTCGCTCCAGACCGTGGGCGGATGCATGCACCGGGCGACGGCAGGAACCGCCTCCAGCTCGTCGAGGACTTCGTCGAACACGCACGCAAGCTCCGCGCCCATACCGACCCGTTGCGCGCCCTGGCCGGAGAACAGAAACGCCAACGCGCCACTGGGCTGACCAAAACCGATGGAGACGCCGTCAGGAGTGCTCCCGGGGGACCCAGCCCGAGCCCGCTTCGCCGCCTCACGCAGCCGCGCGCGCCAGTCGTCGCCCGGTGTGACCACCAGGGTCGCGCGCGCTGCAGCCTGGACACCGAACCGCTCCCGTGATCGGCAGGCAATCTCGGTCAGGTCGGCCTCGCTCTTCGCGTGGGCCTCCAGCTTCACCGCGAGGGCCTCGCCCGTCGCGGCGGAAAACGCGAGAAGCTCCACCGCGCCATCCCAGGCCGGCTCACGTCGCTGGGAGTGTGCCTCTTCGAGGATGGCGTGGAAGTTGGAGCCACCGAATCCGAATGCGCTCACGCCGGCGCGGCGCGCCACGCCACCGGACACCCAGGGGCGTGCGGTGACATTCAACGTCAGCGGGCTGCCTCCATCGGCCAGCGCCGGGAGCGGGGTCCGCACCTTGAGGGTGGGCGGCAGGATCTTGTTCTCGAGGGCCAGGGCGGTCTTGATCAGACCCGCGGCCCCGGCCGAGGCCTTCGTGTGCCCGATCATCGACTTGACCGAGCCCACCGCGATGCTTCCTGCGTCGAGTTCGGCGCGGAGGAAGACGCTCTCGAGGCCGGCGAGTTCTGTGCCGTCTCCCGCCTTGGTACCGGTCCCGTGAGCCTCCAAGAGGCTGATTTCCCCGGGACTCACGCCAGCATCACGGTGAGCGTCCCGGACCGCCCGCGCCTGTCCCGAGCTGCGAGGCGCGTAGATCGAGCGGGCACGACCGTCGCTGCTGCTGCCGATGCCCGTGAGGACCGCGTGCACCCGGTCGCCGTCGCGCTGCGCGTCGGACAGCCGCTTGAGGACGACGATGCCGATGCCTTCGCCCAGGATGGTCCCGTCTCCGTCCGCGTCGAAAGGCCGCGCGTCCCCGGTCTTCGAGAGGGCGGGAGTCGCCGTGAAGCACTGGTACATGAAGACGTCGTTCAGGGTGTCGACGCCACCGGTCACGACGACGTCGCTCCGGCCCGTCCGCAGCTCCATGACGCCCATCTCGACCGCGCCGAGGGAGCTGGCGCAGGCCGCATCGATGACGCAGTTGGTGCCACCGAGGTCCAACCGATTGGCGATCCGACCGGCGACGACATTCCCCAGCAGTCCGGGGAAGCTGTTCTCCTGCCAGCCCACGTAGCTCGCGGCGATGCGCTTCACGACATCCTCGGTCGTGTCCTCGTCGACCCCGGCCTCGCGCAGGGCCTTTCGCCACTTCGGGTGGCCCAGGCGCGCCCCGAGATTCACGACCAACTCCTGCGTCCCCGTCACTCCGAGGATGACGCTCGCGCGGTCCTTGTCCCAACTCACGCCGGCGCCGTAGCCAGCATCCTCGAGCGCACGCGCGGCGACCCACAAACCCAGGAGCTGGGAGGTGTCGGTGGCTTCGAGGATCGTCGGAGGAATCCCAAACTCGGTGGGGTCGAACCCCACGGGATCGATGTACCCGCCCCGCGCCGTGTAGAGCATGTCTGGCGCGGAAGGGTCCGGGTGCAGGTAGTCCTCCTTTCGCCAGTAACCGGGCCGGTCCGGGACCTCGGTGATGGCGTCCACACCGAGCCGGAGGTTGCGCTGGAACGTGTCCAGGTCGCTCGCCTCGGGGAACAAGCAAGCCATGCCCACGATGGCGATGGGCTCGCCCGCCGCCCCCTCCCCCACGACCCGCGTGGTGGCGGTTTCGGCGGGAGGCACCGTCCACGGCTCGTCGAGGAGAGCGTCGAGTTCGGAGTCCGAGAGCGCGGCACACGCCTCAGCTGCGCTGACCACCGTCGCGCCCTGGGCCCGCAGCGCCGCGGCCCGTGTGGCGACCGCGGCTCCCACGAGCAAGCAGCGGGCCATGGGGACGGCGCGGCGCTCCGTCCAGTCGGCGAAGCGGCCTCCCTGACTCCACTCGTTGAACGCGCCCATGGAGGGCCCGCACCACACCTGGAAGTCCGTGGCCCGCTCGTCGTGCCCCGCGTTGGCCCATCGGCTGGAGAGCCCGAGGTAGCTACGGAACAGCAGGGCCATGCGGTGCTTGGGCTCGGCCTCGGCGCGGGTGAGCTGGCTCGGGTCCCGGTCCGCCCAGAAGCGCGCGGTGTCGTCCCACGCCTCGGCCAGACTCCTGCGGAAGACGCTGCGCTCGAGTTCACCCACCTCGGAATCGCTGAGTTCGTCGAGGGAGCTCCGCCGCTTGTAGAGGTCATAGAGCTTGCGCGCGCGCACGGGGAAGAGGGTCCCGCGCGAGAGGACCTGCAGCTCGACCCCCATCTCGAACATGTCCGCGGCAGGTGCCATGGTCACGTCGGTGGTGCTGGCCTTGGCGAGCAGGGCCCTCACCGTGTCGGACGTGCCCGCTTCCACGGTGGCCTGGTTGATCGAACCGGTCACCACGTACGCGGCGCCCAGACCGAAGGCCGCCGCGATGGAGCCCGGCGTGCCGAGCCCGCCCGCCGCGCCCACCCGGGGAGCCCTCGCGTAGCCATGCTCACGCGTGATCCGGTCCCGCAGCGCCTGGATCTGGGGGAGAAGGACCACCAGCGGTCGGTTGTCGGTGTGTCCCCCGGAGTCGGCCTCCGCGGTGATGTCGTCCGCCATCGGGATGCGACGCGCCAGGACTGCCTGAGCCTCGGTGATCTGCCCGCTCGCCACCAGCTCGGTCAGGAAGCGCTCGGGCGGAGGAGCGAGGAACTTGCTCGCCACTTCGGTGCGCGAGACCTTCGCGAGGATGCGGTTGGGCGCAATGACCGCGCCGTCCGGGCCTTCGTGAATTCCGGCCACTCGGTACCGCACCACAGACCGCGTGAGTCCAATGTACGCAGACGCGCTCACGGTCCTCACGCCGTGCTCGAGGAGCAGATCGACGACCGCGCTCTCAACCTCCGGCTCCGAGGGACTGTGGATGAGGTTCACGCCCCAGGGCAGGGCCTCGTCGCCCAACTCGGCCCGGATCCGCGCGAGAGCCTCTCCCACTGCTGCGGGGGCGAGGCCAGCGGCCCCAAAGAAGCCGAGCATGCGCGCCCGCGCCATCGCGAGCACCAGCTCCACGGATGCAATCCCATTGGCCATCGCACCCGCCACGTACGCGTAGCGCACGCCGTGGTCGGCCAGGAAGCCCGGGTGACCGAGCTCTTCGGGATGCAGCGCAGGCACCATCCCCAGGAGCGGGAGAGCCTCCCCATCGGGGCGGGGCCCGAAGACCACCTGGCCCCCGGTGGCCGCGCTGACCCCCTCTCCCCCCAGGACGACAACCGCCGCCTCGTCCAGCTGACGCAGCGCGCGGTTGAGCGCGCTCGTACCGGCCCCAGGGCGGGTCCGTCCAGGGCGCCACCAACCGATGGCGCGCCCCGGGAGGGAGGAGGAAGAAGCCATGTGTCGAAGTTCTCCGGGGCGGGGGGGCGCCCTGATACCACGTCTCGAATGCCTGTCCAGCCAAAAACACGGGGCGCGCAGGCCCCGCGAGGAGCCCGCACTCTAGCTAGTTTCAAGTTTCTTTGAAACTTATGAAAGCACCTGGTTTCGTCGGCATTCCGGCGATTCAGGTCAGGCTTTGAACGCCTCGTCCATCGCAGCGGCGGGATCGGCCACGACATGTCCTTGGGCCGCGAGGGCGTCTCGGAGCGAGGTCGCACAGAACCGGGCGTTCTCCGGCGTGCAGGCAGAGCCCATCATGCCGATGCGCCATGCCTTGCCCGCGAAGGCTCCGAGGCCTCCACCGATCTCGAGGCTGCGCTCGGTCAGCAGAAACCGTCGCGCCGCCGCCTCGTCCACACCGTCGGGCACACGGACCAGAGTCAGCTGAGGGAGCCGCTCCGCCTCACTGACAGGAAGCTCGAGGCCCATCGCAACCAACCCAGCGCGCAGTCCCGCGGACACCGCCCGGTGTCGGGCAAAGCGTGCCTCCAGGCCCTCAGAGAGGGCAATTCGCAGGGCTTCGTGCAGCGCGTAGACCATGTTGATCGGTGCGGTGTGGTGATATGCCCTGCCACCTCCAGCCTTCCCCAGCCAGTAGGTCGCGAGCAGCGAGAGGTCGAGATACCAGCTCACGGGCGCCTGCTCACGAGACTGAATGCGCGCCACTGCTCGGTCCGATGCCGAGAGCGGCGCCAGCCCCGGCGGACACGACAGGCACTTCTGGGTGCCCGAGTACGCCATGTCCACTCCGAAGCGGTCGAGCTCCACGGGTACGCCACCGAGGGACGTCACGGCGTCGATGAGCAGCAAGGCTCCGACCGCGTCGGCGACCTCACGGAATCCGGTCAGCTCCTGGAGGACTCCTGTCGACGTCTCCGCGTGGACGATACAGAGCAGCCGCACCGGCCGACCCGCCGCCGCGGCGCGAAAGTCCTCAGGGTCCAAGGCGCGTCCCCACGGAGCCTGGACCGGGACCACCTCGGCCCCCGCTCGCTTTGCGACCTCGCACATGCGGCGTCCGAAGACGCCGTTGACCCCCACGAGCACGCGATCGCCGGGCTCGACGAGGTTGACGATGGCCGCCTCCATCCCGGCGGAGCCTGTACCCGACATGGGCATGGTCAGGCGGTTCGACGTACCAAATGCCGTCTGAAGCATCGACCGCACTTCGTCCATGATCGAGACGAACGCGGGGTCCAGGTGCCCGATGGTGGGACGCGCCAGGGCGGCAAGAACCGCCGGGTCGACATCCGAAGGCCCAGGGCCCAGGAGCACCCGCTGCGGCGGAGCAACAGAGGCCGGGATCTCAGTCAACGTAGTCAACCTTGATCGCGGACTTCGTCACCTCCCCCATGTGCTCCAGCACCCGCTGATGATGGGGGTGCGCATGGTAGGCCGCGTAGGCCTCCTTGCTGTCGAAGCGGGTGATGAGGACGATGTGCGCGGACCGGGGAGAGGGCTCGCAGTCCACGCCGACCTCCACGTACCGGAGCTGGGGAATGCGCTCAGCCATTCCCTCCAGCGCCGTCACGGTGGCGGGGATGTCATCGGGGTCTTCGAGGGTGAACATGACCAGGTGGGAGTACATGGCGCGGGATGATACCGACCGTGCGCGGTTGCGTAAGCTCCCGTCGTGGCTGCCCCGCCGATCTCCCGACGACACGCGCTGCCCGCGCTCGCCCTCTTCGCCGCCGTGGGCGCCGTGGCCGCCGGTCTCACCGGCCAGGACGCGGGCTTCGACCTGCGCAACTACCACTGGTACGACGCCTGGGCTGCGCTGCACGGGCGGCTCGGGGTCGATGTCGCGCCGGCCCAGCTCCAGACGTTCTTCAACCCCGCCCTCGACCTCGTCTACTACGGCCTCCTCACTACCCTCGGAGCCGCGGCGGGCACCATCGCCATGGGCGCCTTGCACGGTGTCATGCCGGGCCTGGCGTGCCTGCTCTCCTGGCGCCTGCTCCCTCCCGCGACCGGACGACTGCCCCTCGCGCTGCTCTGCGGAGCGAGCGCCGCCTACGCGCCGGTGTTCGCCGCCGGAGTCGGCACCGCCCAGGGGGACCTGCTCGTGGGGGCCCTGGTCCTCGCAGGGGTCCTGAGCCTCCTCGGCCCACCGGATCGATCTGACCGGAACGCGCTCGTCTGGGGAGCACTGACAGGCATGGCTCTCGGGCTCAAGCCCACAGCGTCGGCCTTCGTGCTCGCGGGGCTGCCCCTCGTGATTCTTCGAGGCGGTCGCTCCGGTCTTGCCCGGGCGTTCACCGGGGGGCTCCTGGGCTGGGCCGTCGCTGGCGGCGTCTGGGCGGGGGTCCTCGCAGTCCGCTTCGACAGCCCCGTCTTTCCCATGGCCAACGACCTGTTCCAGTCTGACTGGGCGGCGCACGATCACTTCTTCGACCAGGGCTACTTCCCCAGTGGAGCCGACTGGGTCTTGTTGCCGGTGCGCATCGCCATCGGTGGCGAACACGCCTGGTTCTATTCGTGGCGAGATGCGCGCCTGCTCGTGCTGCTCCTCGTCGGTGGGGCGTGGGCCATGCGGCGTCGCGACGACCCGGACGTCACCCACCTCCTGCTCTGGGCGGCCATCGCCTACCTCGTCTGGCTTCGCAGCAGCGCCATGATTCGGTATCTCGCCCCGCTGGAGGCCGCGGCGCCCGCGCTCCTGGTCGCCTGCGTCGCCCGCCTCCTCCCGCGGCGTGGATTCGCGGTCGGGGCAACAGCCTTGCTTGCGCTGGCCCTGTGGCAGGAGCTGCCGGACTACGAGCGTGTGGGCTTCTCTGACCCGCCTCTGGGGGTCGTGCTCCCTCCTCTGCCTTCGGGCCCCGCGCCCACCGTCGTGAGCGCCGGCGACGCAGCAAACAGCTACATCGCTCCCAGCTTCCCTCCCCAGTGGCGCCACGTGCGGGTGGTGTCGTCGGTGCTGTGGCACGAAGACCAGACGCTGCTCCACGCCGCGGCGGCTCAGGTGCTCCGTGAGGCAGACCCCGTGCTGCTCCTCACCGGACAGGAAGGTGAAGTCCAGGCCGAAGCGCTGCGCAGCTTCGGGCTACGGGCGGACCTCAGTCGCTGCCTCCCGGTCCTCAGCCCTCTCGACGAGGGAATCGTGCTGTGCGAGGTGTCCCGGTTGCCCTGAACCAGGCGGGACACGGGGACCAGGGGCTCCTCAGGAGAGCAGCTTCATCAACTGTTCCGTGGCGTCGGCGGCCCCCATGGGGAGCTCGATGGTTCCAGCCGGCCCGAAGGACTCCCGCGGGTTGACTCGAACGAGGGTCGCCCCAAGCCCCCGCTGAAGGCGCTCAGAGAACCAGCGCACCGTGGGAACGGCTGTCCCTGCTCCGCACTCGACCACCACCAGCCGACCAGCCAGCCCAGCCAGCCATTGCGACAGGCCGCGATGCTGCGCGTCCGTCCGCTCGGACTGCCACTCACCATCTCCGAACATCAGAACGTTCGGGCGGGCGAGGCCACCGCAGCGGGGACACGCCGGCAGCGGCGCGCGGGCGCGCATCGTGGACTCGTCGAGCTCCAAGTCCACCCCCGTGCCGTCC
>JAGSHC010000397.1 GCA_023954745.1 Deltaproteobacteria bacterium
AAGTGCGGCCACCATCCACGGAGGCGTCGGAGGGCTCGGCTCCTCCTGCTGGGGCACGGCCAACTCGGCGGTGGCTTCACCGAGCTCGGGAAGATCGCCGATCGGTGCGGTGATCTCAGGGAGGTCGCCGATGGGAGCGGTGATCTCGGGCTGCTCCCCGAGGGGTTCGGTGACCTCTGGCGGCTTCCTCGTCAGGGTCTGGGTCGGCTCGGTGGCTGGGTTCGGGCCGAGCCCCCAGATGGGCGCTTCGTCGAAGTGCTCCACATTCTGGGCCATGGCGGCGAAGGGGACAGCGTCGAACTTTGGGGCGGGCGGGGCCATGGGAGCCAGCGAACTGGGCAGGATCGGCGGTCCGTCCGGCTCGTCGGACCAGAGCTTCGCTAGTTCGTTGGAGCGAGAGATATCCCAGCCTTCGCCCCACTTGTCGGCGGCCTGTTCTGGGTCGCCGTCCGGCCACATCTCCTCGGCTGGGGCTTCGGCCTCGAAGCCGGATCCAGCGGCGACTCGCTCCACCACGTCCACCAGGTCGGGCGTGCCTCCCGCACGGAGCGACACCCCTCCCGACGGCGCAACGGCCTCGAGCCACTCTTCGTCTTCGCCGTCGTCGAGCTCGATTTCGAACTCGTCATCTGGCTCTGGGCGTCCCGTTCCCACGGCGCGCACTATATCAGAACCCGTGCTCAATCCGCGGGAATAGAGCTTTCGGCGGCGTTACGCCATTTTGGCATGTGCGGATGCAGATGCGGAGGCGGGCGTGCTGCGGGGTCGGAGCCCAGCGCCCGGCGTTGCTATTTTCCGACCTGCTCTGCGGGAATCCACTCGGCTGTGGGGCGGTCTTCCCAGGACTCGGCGGCCTGCACGCGCGTCAGGAAGCCCTGCATCTCTTCGCCGTCGAGGACCTCGACCTCGATGAGCCGCATGCTCATCTCTTCCAAGATGACGCGGTTCGAGATCAGGATGTCGATGGCCCGCTGATGGCATCCGTCGAGGATCCTGCGGATCTCGGCCTCGATGGCCTCGGCGGTGTCTGGGGACCCGTGGGTGCCGCCAGCGACGCCCGGGAATCCGAATGCGGAACGAGAGTCGCTCTTGCCGTAGTTCACGCAGCCGATGCGCTTGGACATGCCGAACTCGGTGACCATCTTCCGTGCGATCTCGCTGGCCCTCCGGATGTCGTCCGATGCGCCATTGGTGACGTCGCCGAACACCAACTCTTCGGCGGCTCGGCCGCCAAACGCCATGGTGATGCGGTTGAGAAGTCCGGCCTTGGTGTTCAGGTGGCGGTCCTCTTCGGGCAGGTAGCTGGTGTAGCCAAGGGCCGCGATACCGCGCGGAATGATGGAGATCCGCTGGACGGGGTCGCTGCCGGGGCTCGCGGCGCCGGCGATGGCATGCCCGCACTCGTGGTAGGCCACGATGCGCTTCTCCTTGTCCGAGAGGCGCAGCGTCTTCTTCTCGAGTCCGACCACGGTGCGCTCGATCGCTTCCTTGATGTCCGGCATGTCGACAGAGCTGCCGTCGCGCCTGGCGGCCAGGATGGCGGCCTCGTTCAGCATGTTGGCCAGGTCCGCGCCCGCGAAGCCGGGGGTCAGCTTTGCGATCTCGAGCAGGTCCATCTCCTCGGACAGAACCAGCTTCTTGCCGTGCACCTCGAGGATCTGACGGCGTCCGTCGAGGCCTGGGCGGTCGACCACGACCTGGCGGTCGAAGCGTCCGGGCCGCAGCAGCGCGGGATCGAGGATCTCGGGCCGGTTGGTCGCCGCCATCACGATGATGCCTCGGCGGTTGTCGAACCCGTCCATCTCGACCAGCAGCTGGTTGAGGGTCTGCTCGCGCTCTTCGTTGCCACCGGGGCCGCCGACGGAGCGGGACCGCCCCACGGCGTCGAGCTCGTCGATGAACACGATGCAGGGCGCGTGCTCGACGGCGTTCTTGAACAGATCGCGCACGCGTGCGGCGCCGACGCCTACGAACATCTCCACGAAGTTGGAGCCGGAGATCGAGAAGAACGCGACCTCGGCCTCGCCGGCCACGGCCCGCGCGAGGAGTGTCTTGCCGGTTCCCGGCGGTCCGACCAGCAGCACGCCCTTTGGCGGGCGTCCGCCCAGGGCCGTGAACTTCTCGGGGGTCTTGAGGAAGCTGACCACCTCGCGGAGCTCCTCCGCTGCTTCCTCCACGCCGGCGACGTCGTCAAAGGTCACGCCAGTGCCTTCTTCGGGCACCAACTGCGCGGAACTTCGTCCGAAGGCCGCCATCCCGCGGCCCCCAGGATCGCGGCGGCTCATCATGACCCAGAACATCACCACGATGGCGATGGGGAACAGGAACAGAAGCAGGGAGCCCTCGCAGCCGCTCTTTGCTGCCGCCTGGTAGGCCACGCCCTTGGACTCGAGCAGGGGAACAAAGGTCTCGTCCACCGCGACGAGGTTCGTGCGGACTTCTCGCTTCAGCTGGAGTTCGCCCTCCTTCGCCGGCTCTGCGATTCGGGCTCCGGTGACCACACCGGTCTCTGCGTTGATCGTGACCTTCTCGATCTCACCCTGATCCACGAGTTCCTTGAACTCGGTCCAGGTCACGTCCTTCGCGGCGAGCTGGTAGGGCACCATGGCCAGCCAGCCAACGAGTCCGATGAGAATGAGAATGCCCACATAGGCGGGCCAGCGCGGCGGATTGGGGTTCAAAGACCCTCCTGAACGCCCTACCTATTCACCTCACCCCTCAGTGGAAACCCGTAGAGTCGCGCTTGGGCGCTACGTCCCCGCGGGAAGCGCCTTCAACGGGGCACTCGGACCGACTTGGGGCTCGAAGCAAATAGTGGTCTCGGGCTGTCAGCTGCGCCCGCGGACGCCCGTCGCCTCGTCGAGAACCTGCATCGTACGCTGATAGAGGAAGCGAGCTTGCTGGGGATTGTCCCCAATCGAGACCACGCCGATCTTTCCGAACTCCGACAGCGCTCCGATGAGGTGGAAAACCACCCCGCGCTCGGTGGGGCCGTGGAAGTGCAGCCCGTGGTAGACGGCAATATCGACGAGGTCCTCCGGGAGAAGCCCGCGATAGCGGTCCTCTTGGAGCGTGTCGGTTGCGAAGTAGTACTTGGGCCTGCCGCTGGGGGCGTAGAACAGGCCGTCGTCGAGTGAGTAGCTGCCGGCGGTGAGGAACTTCAGGGTCAGGAAGGGGTGGGTCGTTCCGCCCTTTCTAAGGTTGATTTCGATGGCGCTGTGCTTGTAGCCGCCGCCTTCGAGGGGTACGCTGACGTAGTCGATGCCAAAGCGGCCGATGACGCCCTTCTTGGCCATGACCGCGGCCACTCGCGCTGCGGATTCCTGGATGTCGAGGCGGTAGGCGTCCGCCGCCGGGAAGGTGCATCCGAGAAAGACCTGGCCGTTGGGTCCGCCGAGGACCTGGTCGTGGGTGCTGATGACTTGAGGCTCACCGACGGCGTTGACCCGACACTGGGCAGATGGCGACATCTTGTGCTCGCCCTCGACCCAGGACTCCACAACTCCGCCCATGTCGCCGTACTTGTCGATGAAGCTGTCCCAGTTCTCTGCGGGTGCCTCGAACCGGAGTCGTTGCGGAAGGAGGTCCTTGATCTTCCGGGTGAGCTCGCCGTGCGAGGCCGCGCCATCGAGGTCTTCCATCTTGAAGACCGCGTTGCCCTCGCCAGAGAAGCCGTCGTTGAGCTTCACCACCGCGCGGATCGAGTCCGGCTCGCGCTTCTTGATGTTGGCGAGGCAGCTTGCGATCTCATCGTGCGTGCGAAGTCGCTCGAAGCCGAAGGGGAGCTCGATTCCGGCCTCGCGAAAGACCTCTCGGCAGCCGGACTTGGTGCCGAGATCCGCCAGGGCGGGATCGACGGAGTTGAGGGGCAGGCCGAGTCGGACGGCCAGGGTGCGCTCGCGGTGGGTGCTGTTGAAGCACACAAGGTGGGCGCGGTCTGGGGTTCGCAGCTGACCTCGGATGCGCTCGACGAGGCGGGGCCGACGCAAGATCTTGTCGGACAGCGGCACGCTCGACGCGTCGTTGCAGTGCAACATCACCAGCCGTGAACG
>JAGSHC010000421.1 GCA_023954745.1 Deltaproteobacteria bacterium
GCGGACCACGAGGCGGACCTCTACCCGGAGCTGTATGGCGGCAACCGAGACGACACCCAGGGCACCGTGGACATCCAGTTCCGCGCGGCGAACCAGACCCCCATGACCGGAGCGACGGCCACCCTCGATGGCTCGCCTCTCGGGGCGCGGGTGTTCACCAGCGAGGACGTGACGACCGCGGGCAACGCGCTCATCGCCGGCCAGGAGGAGGTCGTGTTCTATGGAAACGTAGCCCCCGGCAACCAGGAGCTGACCATCACCGCCCCTACGGGGTGGACCTGCTTCGCCCCCGAGACCGTGCTCGTCGAAGCCAACACGGTGCCCCAGGGGCAGGTCGGCTGCCGCCAATAGTCGCTGGGACCCCTCAGCCCCTCTCAGTAGCGACGCGGACCCTGGCTCGGCCGGCCCTCGGGGCGCCCGGTGGGGGGACGGAAGCCGTCCCGCAGCAGGGCCTCGTAGTTGTAGGCCACGTTCCCTCGTAGGGCGAAGCGCAGCGCGTCGACCACGGTCTCCCCGTCGCGGGTCCCCTCCAGGAAGAACTGCAGCACCACGGTGTCGGCGGTCTCCCACTGGCCCAGGGCGAAGTTCCTGGCGTCGTAGTTGCTGTGCTGCACCGCGACCTGCCGCGGCGTGAAGCGGTACTCGAACTCTGGCTCGGGGGGCTCCACCCAACCCTGGTCGAGCACCCGGCCCGGCATCAGCACCCCGAAGGACAAGCGCGTGTTCTCCAGGTCAGCCGGCCAGCGAAGCGGAATCTCGAGCTGGTCCGTAGGCGCGACCCGGGTGACGGCCGGCAGGGTCGTGCTCAGGAGTCGCTCGTTCCCCGGCGGCACCGCGAAGTGCTGGAAGCTGCCCCGGGCCGTCCCGAGCGTGTCCCCCACATCGCCCTTCCAGCGCATGGCGGTGTGCACGTCGTAGACACCCTGCTGATCGATGAGCACACCAGGCTTGCCACGCACGATGCCGAGCCGGTTCGCCGTCCCCTTCACGGGCACCTTCGTCCCGTCGGGCTTCGTCACCGTCCACTCCACGTCGGCCAGCACCGCCGGGGCCACCATGCCTCCGAGGTAGAGCATCTCCCCCACATCCAGGGCGTCGTGGCTGTCCTGCCCGACGAAGATGGGGTGCTCGCGGTCGCTGGTGGTCACGAGGTCCCGGGCGCCCGGCGCCGAGATGGAGGTGCTCGTGCCGTCGTCGGGGACCACGGTGATGGACGCGGACCAGGCGTCGTACAGGGTGCGCCCCGTCTGATGGTCCCGAAGCACCACCCCCGCCTGGATTCGATAGAAGTCGCCGGGCAGGTCGCCGTTCTGGCTGGTGTTGAAGTGGTATCCGAAGCGGTTGGGGCTCGCGAGCCAGTACAAGCCGATGGCGTCGGTCTGGAAGATGGACGTCATCACCGGGAAGCCAGGACGCACGACACCGAGGGTCAAGTGCGCGTCGATGCGGTTGCCCTCGGGGAACACGAAGGGGTGCCAGTCCCCGTCGCCCACGGGCGCGGCGGGCAGCTCGTCGGCGTGGTCCGCATCGGCGGGGAACCACGCCGCCGAGTCCGCGCTCACCTGCACCACGTCCTCGAGGTAGTACCAGTCCCCCGGCGCGAGCTGGAGGGTGGGCGGCGGAAGCACCGTGCCTTGCACATGGCCCTGCTGGAGGCGCTGGCGCAGGTCCGCGTCGTCCACCGCCAGGCTGAGGTGCGGCTCGATGATGTTCTCCTTGAACCCGTTGGCCTGCACGAACAGCGTGTCCTCGACCTCGTAGGGAGCGAAGGTGTCGGGGATCTGGCCTGGCTTGAAGGGCAGGTAGGCGGCGCGGGCGTCGATCCGGTCCTCGAAGCGCTTCTTTCCGCCGTACCACTCCTCGTCGATCTTGAGGTTCCACGGGGGTGAACGCGTCCCGTGCAGGTGGATCTCCGGCTCCAGGGGCGCCACCACCCCCGCGCTCACCTGGTCTCCCATCCACAGGGTTCCCCGAGCGTCCGTCCAGCTCGCCACGAGGTGGCTCACGTACTCCCCGGGCTCGTCGAAGACGATGGGGGGCACGTCGTAGGGGAAGAAGTGGCCGAACCGGTTCGCGGTTCCTCCGCTGCGCCACTCCACCCGCCGCGTCGGATCCGAACCGGGGTAGTAGTCCACGGTCACCTCGATGTCCGCGGGGAAGCTGGGGTTCACGTTGACCTTCGCCGGGTATCCCTCGCCCACGAGGAAGTTGGTGCCGGGCTTCACCGAGGTCGAGAACGACAGCGGCCACGCACTCCACACCACGTAGTCCCCGCCCGCGACAAAGGTGCGGCCGAACAGATCGTCGATCTCCACCTCCATCCGCACGGTGTGCTTCCCCGTGCGCGTCAGGTCGAGACCAAAGCCCCCGTGCCGGGCATCGAAGCCTGGGCCCACCGGCATCGGCTCGTCTCCCGGCTCGTCGTCCTCGCCGCCGGGTCCGGGAGGGTGGGGAGCGAGGGTGCGGCCATCCAAGGTCAGGGTGACCTTCAAGCTGGCGGGGTCCAGGTACGAGCGCACCAGCTCAGGGACGACATCGAAGCCGCCATCCACCGGGCTGATGATGCGCTCGGGAAAGTGGGTGGGGAACGCCGGACCCATGTCGTACTGGCCGGGCACGACCACGAACCGGCGAGGAAACCCAGCGCGCCCCACGAGCCGATGCCGCTGCTTGTCCGTCTCGCTGAGGGTGCCGGCCTGACCGCGGAAGTGGCGGTCGCTGGCGAGAGCCACGGGGAGGCGGGGCGGCGCAGGGCTGCCCACCTCCACCATCGGGAGGATCTGCTCGTCCTGCGTGTTGCTGTTGTCGCCGTAGTTGTCGAGCCACACGGGGTGCTGCGCCCCCGCCACCCGGACGCCGACCAGCACCCGCGGCTGGTACCAACCTTCGGGCGTGTTCTCGGGCAGGTCGACGGTCAGTCGTCCGCTGAGGCGATGCGCCGCACGCACGGAGCCGTCGATGGGGTGCTCGGCCACCGCCTCGAAGGGGCTGCCGTCCTTCCCGTGGAGCAGCTTGAGGGTGGGCCAGCCGTTGAACCGCTCGATGGGCATGCCCGTCACGGAGAGCGTGGAGCTCACCGCCAGGGTCGTCATGCCCGGATGCCAGGTGCCCCGGGCGTCGTGCTTGCGCCAGGCCTGCACCGCCACCACGAGGGTCTCAAACTCCCCGTACTTCTGCTCGTGGAGCGAGAGGTCCGCGGCGAGGTCGTAGTCGATCTCCCAGGCGCCGCCGGGCTGCGCCCTGAGGCCGTCCCCCACCCAGGTGGTGGTGCCGCCCCAGGTGAAGGGGCGCAGGGTCGTCTGGAGGGCGAAGCTGGGGCCTCGTCCGGGCTGCCA
>JAGSHC010000136.1 GCA_023954745.1 Deltaproteobacteria bacterium
CCCCGCCGCCCGGCCCTGCCCCCGTGGAGCTGGATCCGGCCGAGACCAGCCGTCTCATGGCCGAGGCGTTCACCGAAGGGGGTGAGAAGGCGGTCATGGAGCTCATGGAGCGGCTCTCGGGAACCCATCCCTCGGTGGACTGACCCGGTCGCGGTACCTGAACGGGGCTCTGGACTCCGCGCCGCCCGTGACCGAAGATTCCCGCGCTTTCCGTCGTCCCATGGGAGACGACCACCTCCTTGGAGTTCCGTGACCGCGAAATCCCTGCTCCGGCGCACCTTCTTCGCCCTCCTCCTCTCCCTCGTCATGACGGGGCCGGCGACGGCCGGAGAGCTCCCTCCGGAGCTGCTCGCCGCCGCCACCAGGCTCAGTAGCCACGACACCGTGCGGGCACGCTTCGAGCAGACGAAGAGCTCGGTCCTGTTCATGGAAGACGTGGTGCGGACTGGCACGCTCGCTCTGCGACGCACCGACGGACGTCTCCTCTGGACGTACGACGACGGCCCCTCATTTCTCATGGCCGATGGCCGCTTCTACCCCGCTGGGAAGAGCGCCGCCGAGGCCGGCAAGGACGGTGCGTCCGGCTTCTCGATGCCGGGGGCGGGCCACATGACCTCCGTGCTTCAGGCGGTCTTCACCTTGGACCCTGATGCACTGGCCGCACACTTCAATGCGCGGGTCACCGAGCCCGGAACCTTCGAGCTCACCCCCAAGGACGCCGCCGCGAAAGGCCTGTTCAAGCTGGTGACCCTTACGGTGGGCGGCGAGCCTCTGGCGGTGACTCGTACCGCAATGGACGAGCCCACGGGGGACAGCACCGTCATCGCCTTCAGCGAGGTCGACGTCGGGAGCGCGCTGCCCCCCGAGCACTTCATGACCCCGGCGGAGCGCACCGCCTCCGAAGGCAAGAAGTAGCGGCCCCCGCGTGAGGAGTCTGCCCGCCCGCGTAGGCGTCGCCTGCGCGCGTCGCCCCAAGCGCACCCTCCTGCTGGCGGCGCTCGCCCTCGCGCTCATCGTGCCGGGCATCCTCCGGATCACGGTGGTGGGAGACCTGCATCGCTTGATTCCCCAGCGGAGCGAAGCGTCGACGGGCCTCGCCCTCTCCCTCGAGGGACTGACCCGCTCCGACGCGGTCTACGGTCTCATCGAAGGTCCGGCCGACCGGGACCTGCTGCTGGAGAGCGGCGAGCAGCTCTGCTCGGCCCTCGAGGCCCAGGACCTCATTGAGTCTGCGCGCTTCCGACCGGCGGAAGGCATCCCCGACGTCGATCCGCTGCTGCTCTTCGACGTGGCTGACGTCCACGCGGAGGGGGCGCTCGCCGAGCGCTTCTCGCCCGAGGGCGCCGAAGCTCGGGCGCGCTTCATCCGGGAGGTGCTGACGGGGCCCACGAGTGGGGACGCGCGGGCCTGGCTGCTCTCCGACCCGTACGGGTTGCTCCAGCTGCTCGGAGAACGCATCGGGCGTGGCGTGCAGCGCATGGACAGCGAGGAGCAAGCCTTCCTCTCGCCCGATGGTGAGGCCCTGCTGCTGGTGATTCGCCCGGCCTACAGCGGGGTCGGCCCCGACTTCCACGAGCCGCTGTACCAGCAGCTGCGAGCGGCGGTGGACGCCGTCCTGACGGAGCATCCTCGCGGGGCCGAGCTCACCGTCGGCTTCACGGGTTCCTTCCTGCATACCCGCGAGATCGCTCGGGCGACCCAGGAAGACGCCACGATGCTCAGCACGGCGTCGATCCTGGCGGTGCTGCTCCTGTACCTCGTCTTCTACCGCTCGTTGCTGAGCCTGGGCCTGGTGCTCGGGCTGCTGCCCATGTCCGCCGTGCTGACTCTCGGCTTCGGTGGCTATGCCATCGGCGAGCTCAACCCCATGGCAGCGGGCTTCGCGGCGGTGCTCTTTGGGCTGGGGATCGACCCGGCGATTCACTTGATCTCCCGGTATCGAGAGGCACGCCTGACGTTGGTCCCGCTGCTGGCGGCGGAGGAGGCCCTCGATGGCGTCGCCCCGGCCGTGATGATGTCGGGCCTCACCACGTCGGCGGCGCTCTTCACCATGGCGGTCTTCGACCCCAAGGCGATGGGGCAGATGGGCGTGCTGAGCGGGGTGGGCGTCCTGCTCAACAACGCGCTGATGCTGACGGTGCTTCCGGCCCTCTGGATGGTGCTCGGCGAGAGGCTCACCGCCGATGCGGGGGTCGGAGTAGGCCTCGCCAGGGGGCTCGCGCGCTTCGTGCATCGGGCGCGCGTGGGGGTTCTGGTGGGCGCCGCCCTTCTCGTCACCGTCGTGCTCGCGACCTGGAAGCCCCTGGACTTTGACGCATCCATGGACGCGTTCCAGCCCGAGACGTTGGAGCCGGTGCGCGTCGATCGGGCGTTGGAGGCTCGGTTCGGGGAAGAGCGGGGCAAGCTGCTCGTCTTGGCGCGGGGGCGCGACGAGCAAGCAGTCCTCGAGGTGAACGACGCCTGGAACCGCCAACTCGAGGAGCTGCAGAAGCGGGGCGAGGTGCGCGGCTTCGAGTCCCTGGCTGTGCTCCGACCCGCTGACAAGACGGCCCGGGCTCGCCGGGTGCGCCTCGGTGAGTCGCTGGATGTCTCCGGGGCGGCCCAACGGCTTGGCGACGCGCTGACGGCGCAGGGCTTCCGGGCAGATGCCTTTGCGCCGGCCCTCGACCGGCTGGCGTCCGTGGGCACGGTGCGGGACGTGGATCGCTCGGTGGAGCGAAAGGAGCGAGAGGCCCGCGAGCGTCGTGAGCGCGCGGAGGCCGAGGCCGAGGGGGTTCCCTGGACTCCCTCCTGGACGGACTGGTTCGACGCCAAGCACAAGGCCGACGTGGACGGCGACATCCGCATCGTCACCCGGGTCTTTCCCGCCGCCGGGCGCAGCGCCGCCGACGCCGCCGAGCTTCTCCGTTCCGAGGCGCCCGCGACGATGGCCGGGGTGGAGGTCTACGTCACCGGGCTCCCGCTCGTGGAGGACGAGAACGCCGCGAAGTTCGCCCACAACCTCGGCTGGCTGCTGGGGATGGCCGTCGTCGCCCTCTTCCTGGTGCTGTTCACCCACTACCGCCGCCTCCGGCCGACCCTCATCGGGCTGCTGCCCCTGGCGATGGCGCTGCTGCTGTTCATGGGGCTGCACGCGTCGCTCGGGATCCAACTGACGGTCTTTGCCCTCGCATCGTTGCCCCTGCTCATCGGAGTGGGCATCGACGACCACCTCTTCATGCTGGACCGCTACCTGGAAGGGGGGACACCGGGGCGCCTCGACGATGCGATGGCGGGGGCGGGTCGCGCCATCCTCGTGACGACCCTGACGACCCTCGCGGCGTTTGGGGTGCTCTCGCTTTCTCGCTTCCCGGCCCTGGCGAGCCTGGGTCAGGCGGTGATCATCTCGCTGGTGCTGGTGTTTGTGGCGAGCCTCCTGTGGATGCCCGCGCTCTTGAGCCGATACATGCCCGGCCCCGATGCGCCCGGGAGCGAGTGACGTGCCGCAACCACCCACTGGGCCAAGCGCCCCCTGGCTGGTCGCTGCCGCCCAATTCGGGTATACAGCGCCCCGCCGTTCGGCCGGCTGGCCCGCTCTCAGCTTGACCCTGAGGGCTTGGAGGAACGCATGTCGCAGGTAACCGCGGAGCAGGTACGAGAGCTCGTCATGGAGACTCTGAATCTGCACGAGGAGTACGAGCCCGAGGAAATCGAGCTCGATGGCTCACTCTTTGGGGACGACGGTCTCGGGCTCGACAGCCTGGACGCGCTGCAGTTGGCGGTCGCCGTCGAAGAGCAGTGGAGCGTCACGATCGACGAGAGCATCGGCGAGACCGTCTTTCGCAGCCTCAAGACGATCGCGGACCACGTGAACGCCAACCGGTAGCGGGGCGCAGCGGGTGGCCACCTTCCCGATCCCCCACCGTGAGCCGTTCCTCTTCCTGTCCCGCCTCGAGGCGCGCGACGGCGACGAGGCGATCTTCGCCTACGACATGCCGCGGCACAGCGACTCCTTCTCCTTGAAGATGTTTCCGTCTTTGCTGATGGTCGAGGCCATGGCTCAAGCCGCGGCTGCATTTCACGGGGTGCGGCTCGCCGAAGACGAGGGGGACGGCAAGGAAGAGACGGGTGTGCTCGCCTCTGTCGACAAGGTGCGGACCTCGGGGCGCCCCCGGCCCGGGGACACCCTCACCATCAAGGTGAAGCGCCGCAAGCAGTTCGGGCCCATGGTGCTGCTCGATGGAGAGGTCTGGGTGAGCCATCGGCTCGCGGCCTCGGCGGAGATCTACGTGCGGCGCGGCGCGCCGGGAGGTGCGGCATGACCGACGTCGTGATCACGGGCTATGGCGCCATCACCCCCATCGGGTTGGGGGTCGAGGACTTCGCGGCAGGCTTGCGAGGCGGTGCCTGCGGAGTCGGCACCATCGACCTCTTCGACGCGTCGGCCTACCGCAGCTCTCTCGGAGGGCAGATTCGCGGGGACATCCGCACCGAGGCTGTGCGTGCTCGGTGCCAGGCCGCCGGCGTCCCGCTGCAGACTCGCTACGGACGCACGGCGGTGTTCTCGCAAGCTGCTCTGGGGGAGGCGCTGCAGATGGCTGGTCTGCACGCCGACGACCTCGGTGACGGCGAGACGGGGCTGGCCTTCGGTGGGTGCACCGCCGGGACGTTCGAGTCGGAAGGCACGCTGTTGGGACTCGAGGAGGGGCAGGACTACTGGGACATCGTGCCGCCCATGGAGCTGCTGATCACTCCGGTGGGCACTACGGCCGATGTCCTCCTCACCGTGACGGGGGTGCGAGGCCCGGTGACGACCATCTCCACGGCCTGCTCCTCGGCGACCAACGCCATCGGGCTGGGCATGCGCTGGATCCAGGCAGGGCGTGCCTCTCGGGTCATCGTGGGCGGAGCCGACGGCCTCTGCCGCTTGACCCACTGCGGGTTCAACGCCCTTCGACTCGTGAGCGACGACACCCCCCGCCCCTTCGACGCCCGACGCAACGGCATGGTCATCGGTGAGGGCGCGGCGGTGCTGGTCCTCGAGGACGCCGAGCGCGCCCGCGCCCGAGGCGCCACCGTGCAGGGGCGCTTGTTGGGCTTCGGCAACGGCGCCGAGGCGCACCACGCCACGCAACCGCGGCCGGATGGCAGTGGGGCAGCGGCCGCCATGCAGGGTGCGTTGGACGACGCAGGCCTCGATCCGGGCCGTATCGACTACATCAACGCTCATGGCACCGCCACGCCCCAGAACGACGTGACGGAAGCGCGCGGCGCCCACCTGGTCTTCGGCGATCGAGCGACGGGCCTCCCCATGAGCTCGACGAAGTCCCAGACGGGGCACACCCTGGGAGCCAGCGGGGCGATCGAGGTCGCCGCCGTGCTGCTCGGGATGAAGCACGGGTTCCTGCCGCCCACCGTGAGCTGGGCAGAGCAGGACCCGGAGATCGACATCGATCCGGTCCCCAACGAGGCCCGGGCGGCGTCGCTGGGGGTGGCGCTGTCCAACTCGTTCGCCTTCGGCGGGAACGACGCGTCGCTCTGCGTGGCTCACCCGGACGTGGAGGTGGGCCGATGACCGCCGAGCCCGTCATCACAGCCCTGGGTCTGCTCACGCCGCTTGCGGTCGGACGCGAGGCCTTTGCCGAGGCCTGGCGGGCCGGGGCGAGCGCAACGCCGATCGCTGAGGGCCCCACTGCGGGGGGCTACGCGGTGCCGAAGTTCATCTTGCGCAAGGCGTTCCCAGAGGGGCGCGCGCTCATGCGCCGCATGGACCGGCTCAGCAAGATGATTTGCATGGCCGGCGCCCTCGCGCGGGACGACGCTCCGGGCTTGGGCGATGTGCAGGGCATGGCCATGGGCGTGGGCACCGATCTGGGCACCTTGGAGATGACCTGGGCGTTTCTGTGTCGCCTGCGGGACAAGGGCCCCGAGCTGGCCAATCCCAACGACTTCCCGAACCTCGTCCCCAACGCGGGCGCGGGGTATCTGGGCATCCTCATGGGTGCGCGGGGGCCGAGCCACACCTTCTGTCAGCACAGCACCTGCGCCGACGATGCCATTGCATGGGCCGCCGACGGCGTGCTCGCTGGATGGTTCGAGGCGGGCCTTGCCGGGGGCGCCGAGGAGCTGGGTCCCATCCGCGCCAAGGCCATGGAGCGCGCGGGGTGCCCCATCACCGAGGGGCCTGCGGGCGAGGGCGGCACCATGGTGCTGGTCGAGAGTCGGACGCGGGCTGAGGGCCGTGGCGTCACCCCGCTGGCGACCTGGCGCGGGAGCTGGGGAGCGTCTGGCCTTCGCAAGGGCTCGCCCCTCAAGCGCGAGGTGGACCCCGATGCGGTGGCGGAGCTGGTGAAGCTTGCGGTGGCGAAGAGCGGCGCCGGAGACATCGGTGTGGCCTTGCTCTCACGAGAGGACGACCCGGCCCTGGTGGAGGGTCTCCGTCGAGGACTCGGACGCGACGTTCCGCTGACCGACCACGGCGCGCGCTGTGGCATTCACCCCGCCGACGGCGCCCTCAGGGCTGCCCTGGCGTCGATGTTGCTCTCCGACGAGTCCCTGCCGGTGAACCGAGGCGGGGAAGCGCGCTCGGGTCCGGCGGCCCTGCTCCTGAGCGCAGGCCGAGGCGGTGGTCTCCGGGTGTCCGTGTTGAGCGAGGCGTAGGGCGTCCCGTCTCTGGGAAGTCGGGTCGGGGGCTCAGCCGGGGAGCAACTCGGCGAGGCCCCTCACCCGCACGTCGAACCAGGCTCCCCAGTCCTCGCCGCGCTCGAGGAGGTCCACGAGAACCGTGGCCGTCCCGGCGTTGCGCCCTGCCTGGAGGTCGAACACGTAGTCGCCGAGCATGACGGCGTCCGACGGAGTGGCTCCCCAGATGTCGAGGATCTGCTGGATCCCATCGGGGGATGGCTTCGGCTCCGCGTCGTCGCGGCCGAACACCACGGGGGCCTCGAAGAACCGAGCGAGACCGGTGGCCTGCAGTGCGATGTGGGCGAGGCGTCGCTTGTTGCGGGTGAGGATGCCGAGGCGGCAGCCCGTGGCGTGCAGGGCGGAGAGGAGGTCGTGTGCGCCGGGTGCCATCTGGGCCTCCCGGGCGAGGTCTTCTTCCATGCGCTCGAGCTCGTCGTGCAGAGGGTCGCTCTTCGACGGAGGCATGGCGGCCAGCTGCTCGAGGATCGGGCGACCCGGCTCCAGGCCGAGGTCGCGCCGGATGGCGTCGAAGTCGTGCTGGGCGAGGGTGAGGGTCCCGTCGAGGTCGAAGATCCAATGACGTCGGTCAAGCAGCGGCATGGGCGCAGAGTATCGTCCCCCCATGACTTCGATCGACGATCTGGACTGGACCCCGAGTCGCCGCAGCCCCATTCCCGACGGCGAAGCGGGCCGCACGCTGTGGGTGAAGCTCGGCTGGGCTGCTTTCCCATGGACGTGGCACGCCGACGCAGGGGTGTGGGGACCCGACCCCCTTACGGCGGACGCAGAGACGGTGACGCCGGGCAGCAAGCGTGGCGACATGAGCTGGGCCTGGGGCGGCTGAGTCCGTCGTGGCCCCGGTCCCTCCCAGCTCGTCGCCTCTTGGGGTCGTCACCGACGATCCGCTGCTGCACCAGTTTGTGGGCTACTTGCAGGACGCCCAGCGCCAGCTGGAGGGCACCGGCTCCGTCGAGTTGGTGTTCCATCGGAGTCGCATCGACGAGGTCGCCCACGCGTTCCACCGGATGATTCGACGCGGGGAGGAGCGGCTGCACCGGCTCGCCCGCCTCCTCGCAGACACTCTGTACGAGGGCCGCCACGACCTGCGGAGCGTGGTGGTGGGGGAGGATCGAGGGAACGGCGAGCGCTTCGTGCTGCACCAGCCCCTCACCGTCAGTCGTCTCTACGGTCTCACGGACCTCGATCTGGGGCAGCGTCTGCTGGGTCGGGTCCAGCTGGAGGGGGCAGAGGGTTGGCGATCTCCCCGCCTGATCGCCAGCGCCGTGGAGTACCTCCCGGTGGAGGAGAACCCCTGGGCGGCGCACAAGATGATCAGCAGGATCAAGGCCGAGGAGGAGATCTGGGACAAGGTGGTGGACGAGATCTTCCACCTCGACCACCTCGTCCAACGTGACAAGCAGCTCCGTCGGCTCAGTCGCTACGTCAAGGACGTGTTCGGGCTGAAGATCGTGGTCGGCAGCGTCAGCGACGCCCCGCGGCTGCACCGTCACCTCGCCAACCTGACCTGGACCGAGGAGGACCTGCGCGCGCACCGGGTGCCTGCCGGTGCGAACACCGAGCGGCTCGAGGTGCTCGAGACGAAGGACTACCTGTCCCGAGCGGGACGCAAGCGGTCCGGCTTCATGGCCATGAAGAGCGTGGTGAGGTGGTGGGACCGGACGTTCGAGATCCAAGTCCAGCCCCTGCGCAACTACTACCGCGAGCGCGAGCGCATCACGAAGGAGTCTCACGCCGCCCATGCGGAGCGGAGGGATGCCCTGCGCGCGGAGGTGGCGAAGCTGTTCCCGCTCATGGGGTTCTACCGGGCCGTGCTCGTGTGGCTGTTCTCGGGAACGCAGGGGGCTCCGCCGTCCCACCCGGGGGTCACGCTTCGACTGGAGGGGTAGGAGGCAGCACCAGGGTGGTTCACTCAGGTGCGGCCTGTGGTCCATCGGTGGACCACATGGGCCCCGTATGTGCGGCCGGTGGTCTGTTATCGTGACGAGATGGACGGAGACTGGAACGACTACCGCGTAGCTCTCGCCATCGCGCGAGAGGGGACGATGCGGGCAGCTGGTCTCTCGCTCGGGGTCTCGCACACGACGGTCGGGCGCCGGCTCGTCTGCCTGGAGAAGGCTCTGGGTTCGAGGCTCTTCGACCGCACGCCCGGTGGGTTACGGGCCACCCTCGAGGGCGAACGTGTGGTGGAGGCGGCGGCCGCCCTCGAGTCGGAGATCGCGGGGGTCGAGCGCAAGGTCGGCTCTCAGGACAGCAAGCTCGAAGGTCGGGTGGTGCTGACCATGCCGGACCTCCTCGCGAGCCACGTCCTGGTGGAGCACTTTGCGCGGTTCTGCGCCCTCTACCCGCAGATCGAACTCGAGATCATTCCCACCTACGACATCCTCGACCTCGCCCGCCGGGAGGCCGACGTGGCCGTGCGGTTCGTGCAGAAGGGCAGCTCGCCGGCCGAGGAGCTCGTGGGACGCAAGGCGTCGGACCTGTTCTCCTGCGCCTTCGCGTCGCCGGAGTACCTGGAGCGGACAACCCTTGACTCGAGCGACTCCGCAGCCCGATGGCTGGGCTGGGGTGAGCGCGCGATCACTGCTCCCTGGCTTCAGCGCACCGCGTTTCCCGACCTGCCGCTCTGGGGTGGGTTCAACCACCCGTACCTTCAGGCGGAGGCGGCGCGCCAGGGACTGGGCCTCAGCTACCTGCCGGTGTTCCTGGGGGACCGTTGGCCAGGGCTCGTACGCGTCCCGGGCAGCGAGCTTGCCTCCAACTGGGACCTCTGGGTGTTGGTGCACCCCGACCTGCGTCGCACCGCACGGTTGCGCGTTCTTCGGGACTTCGTCATCGAGGCCCTGCACGAGGAGTCGGAGAGGGGGAAGGCCCTGGGACTCGCTCGCGCCTCAGGCGGCGGCTCGTGAGGGCCGCGCCGAGGCGACGATGGCCTGGGCGATCTCGCTGAGCGGAGTCGGACGGATGCTGTATCGCTGCTCCATCACCGAGCAGTCGACGGTGTACGGCACCTCCCACTGGTAGGCCATCTCCTCGAGCTCTCTCGCCATCGGCACGAGCAACCCGACGGACTTCAGGAGCCAACGGGGCATGCCCAGCGTCTTGCCCGCCACCCCGCTGGCCTGGGTCACCGCGGAGAGCAGCTCGTTGCTCGTGGTGTTGACGGTGGGGAGCATGAACACCCCCTCCGCCTCGGGGTCCGCGCCCAGGGCGGCGAGTCCTTCGACGACATCCGGGCCGTAGCTGTACCCCCGGGGGAGATCGGCGTTGCCTGGGAGAGGGATGCGGCCTCCGCCGGCGAAGCTCCGGAGGCTGTCGCCGCTGAAGATGGCTTCGGTGACGTCGGGGCCGACGAAGTCGCTCGCTCGGGCGATGGCCACCTGCACACCACTCGCTTCGGGACCGGTGAGCAGCTCGTGCAGCCGCTTGCGAATCGCGCCCTTCTTGCTGCAGGGGGTCATGGGGGAGTCCGGTCGGATGGGACCATCGGGCACTCCGTACGAGTACAGATTGTCGAGCACGACAAAGCGGGCACCGGCGGCTTTGACCCCAGCGAGGGCGCCTCGCTGCAACGGCTCGAGCAACGTCGCCCACTTGGTGTAGGGGGCGTTGATCACCTGGTAGACGACGTCGGCGCCTGCGGTGGCGGCGATGGCCTGCTCGGGGTCGGACAGGTCGGCCACGAAGGCCTCGGCTCCCTCGGCCGCGGTGCCCGAGCGGGTCACTTGGCGGACGCGGTGCCCGGCAGCGAGGAGATGCTTGGCGAGGGGGAGGCCGATCTGACCGGCACCGAAGACGACGTGAAGCTGCGACATGGGAGTTCTCCAAGCCGGGGGGTGATGTGTGCCCCGGCGACGCATTGAGACTGCCCACCCAGCTTGTCGCAAGGAAGAGCCGTGTTTGCACGCATGGCTTGCATTAATGCAATACCCTTTGGATGGACGCTCGAGGCAGCTTGGGCCTCGGCGCCACCATCCAGTGCCCGCCTCAGGAGGCTCCATGCGTTGGGATGATCTGCCCGTGTTCCTGGCCGCCCTGAGAGGAGGCTCGCTGGCGTCGGCCGGTGCCCTGCTGACGGTCGACGCGTCCACCGTGAGCCGACGTCTCAAGGCGCTGGAGACCGCGCTGGACCTTCGGCTCTTCGACCGAACCCCGTCGGGTCTCGCCCCTACCGACGCTGCGTTGCGGCTTCGCACCCTCGCCGAGGAGGCCGAGTCCGCCATCGCGCAGCTCCAGCGCGAGGGGGAGTCCATGGAGCAGGAGGTGGAGGGAGAGGTGCGCATCGCCTGCCCGGACGGCGTCGCGACGGAGTTCATGCCCGCGGTGCTGACGGTGCTCAGGGAGCGGCACCCGGCGTTGGTGCCGACCCTGGTGTGCGGCATCGCCTACGTCGACTTGAACCGCCGGGAGGCGGACCTGGCGCTTCGCACCACCAACCCGCCCGGTGACGACCTGATCACGGTGAAGCTCGCCGAGGGCAACGTGGGCGTCTTCGGGCGGGCAGACCTCGTGGAGCGGTGGAGGGGAGCGGAGCTCTCAGAGGTTCCCTTCATCACCTGGGATGCGAGCTGGGCTCATCTCGCGGACGCGCGCTTCCTCGCCGGGATTGGGGCAAACGTGGTGCTGCGGGCGAACTCGTTGCCCGCGCACCTCGCCGCGGCGCGAGCCGGACTCGGTTTCGTCATCAACGTCCCCGAGTCCAGCGCGGGGCTGGTCCCCCTCGTCCCGGACCTCGGCGTGGGCGGAGCCCTGTGGCTCACCGCGCACCGGACCATGCGCCGTGTCCCCCGCGTGAACGCCGTGTGGGATGTCGTCCGCGAGGTGTTCGCGGACCCGAGCCTCCTGGAGGCCCTCTCCCGAGATGGGGCTCAGTAGCTCTTCGCGAAGAGGATCTTCTGCTGGCCGGCGGCGCCGGTGAAGATGCAGTCGCCGAGCGCGTCGTTGTTGTCGAGGGGGATGCAGCGGGCGGTGACCTTGAGGGACTTGAGGAAGGGCTCGTAGCTGGGGTCATCGGCGGCGAAGCACCAGGCGAAGCCTCCGGGCTGACCCGCCGCGAAGTACGCCGCGAAGTCTTCCTTGCTGGAGAGGGTCACGGTGGCTGCGTCTCGGTACGCCTTGGCACGGGCGAGCAGCCCGTCCTGAATCTCCTGGAGGAGCTCGCCCACCTGGGCCACGAACTCATCGCGGGGCACGCCGCTCTTGTCCTTGGGACTCAGATCTCTCCGTCCCATGAAGACGCTGTGGTTCTCCATGTCGCGGGGCCCGATCTCCAGACGGATGGGCACGCCCTTCTTGATGTGCTGCCAGGTCTTCTCGCCGCCGCGCAAGTCCCTCTCGTCCACCTGGACGCGCAGCCGCTCGTCCTGCCACCGGATCTGCTTCAGCTCCGCGGCGAGCTCACGGCAGTAGGCGATGACGGGCTCGGGGTCCGCGTTCTTGCGGAGCACGGGCAGGATCACGATCTGCTGGGGGGCCAGAGCGGGGGGCACGATGAGCCCGTCGTCGTCGCTGTGGGTCATGATCAGCGCACCCACGAGGCGGGTGCTGACTCCCCGGGACGTAGTCCAGCAGTGCTCGATGTCCCCCTCGGAGGTCTGGTAGCTGATGTCCTGGGCCTTCGCGAAGTTCTGGCCGAGGAAGTGGGACGTGCCTGCCTGCAGCGCCTTGCGGTCCTGCATCATCGCCTCGATGGTGAAGGTGTCCACGGCGCCGGGGAAGCGCTCACCCTCGGTCTTCCGACCCTGGACGACGGGCACCGCCATCACGCTCTCCGCAAAGTCGCGGTACACGTCGAGCATCTGCATCGTCTCGTCGCGCGCGTCCTTCTCCGTGGCGTGCGCGGTGTGCCCCTCCTGCCAGAGGAACTCTGTGGTGCGGAGGAACATGCGCGTGCGCAGTTCCCAGCGGACGACGTTCGCCCACTGGTTCACCAGGATGGGCAGGTCGCGGTAGCTCTGGATCCACTTGCTGAACATCGCGCCGATGATGGTCTCGGACGTGGGTCGGACCACCAGGGGCTCCTCGAGCTCGCCCGCGGGGACCAGCCCACCGTCGGGTCCTTCCTCGAGGCGATGGTGCGTGACGACCGCACACTCCTTGGCGAACCCATCGACGTGCTCGGCTTCCTTCTCCAAGAAGGACTTGGGGATGAAGAGGGGGAAGTACGCGTTGACGTGGCCGGTGTCCTTGAACCGCCGGTCGAGGTCCTTCTGCATGCCCTCCCAGATGGCGTAGCCCCAGGGCTTGATGACCATGCAGCCGCGCACGGGGGACACCTCCGCCAGGTCCGCGGCCTTGACGACCTGCTGGTACCACTCGGGGTAGTTCTCTTCGCGCGTGGGTGTGATTGCGGTGCGTTGCTTTGCCACTTCGACCTCCAGGGCGCGGAAAGGTAGCGGCTCTGGCCTCGGGTCTCCATGGGGGCCTGCGCCGGGGGCCTCCTCGGAGAGCTGGGCGAAGTACCGCCGAGCTCCCTGAGTGGAGCCGGGCGCGCCTTTGCACGGGCGCCGCGGCGCCTAGATGAGCGGCACGCCGTGTGAACGTTGTTGGCGCGAGGAGGACCTCGATGCTCACAGGCCCGCGCGCGCTCTTGTTCCCGGCTCTCTTGGTGACTCTCCTCGCGGGGGCAAATGTCGCTGCCGGCGCGGACCGAGAGGCTCCGCCGGTCCCCAAGCTGCGGCCGGCCCAGGACCTGGTCGGTCCTCTCGGCATCGAAGTCGTGGACCGGCGCCGCGGGCCCTCTGGCGCGAGTCTGCCGAGCCAACAGCTGGGTTATCGACGCACCGCCGGGTTCCCGGGAGGGCAGTGGGCCGCCTGGACCATCGACCGTCCGGTGGCGGAGTGGTTGCTCGACGGGGCCATTGTCGGCGCCGCGGCCGGGGGCGTACGGCTGGTGGGCCAGGCCGGAGGGCCGTCCCGGCTGGTCATCGACCGGTTCTTCTGCGATGGCGCTCCGGGCCTTCCTCCCACGTGCTTCGTGAGGATGAGGCTCGAGTGGGACATGGGCGAGGGCTTCGAGGAGCTGTGGACCCTCGACGACACGGTGCCTTGGGGGGACGGCCTGACCCTGGAGTACGAGGTACCGGAGCAGATCGCGCTCGAGATGGCTCGAGGGGTCGCGCGGGCGATGGAGGACGCCTTTCCGCAGGTCGAGGAGGAGGCCTGGGACGAAGGAGGGGAGTCGCGCGAGCTCGCGGCGCGGATGCTGGCGGCGGACGAAGGCGAGCTCGACGAGATGGAGCTCGCCGCACTCCGCGCCGAGGCTGATCGCCTGATCTTGGTAGATGACCGCGATCGCGAGTGGCGGCCCGTGGGGGACGAGGTGTGGGATGCACCGAGGCTGTACATGGTGCGGGTCGGAGAGCCCACGGTGCGGCTTCGGATCCCCGAGGTGTTGCGGGCGCTGGAGGACCAGCGGCTCGACCGCTACTACGGGTACCTCGTCGAAGAGACCCGGGCGAAGGCGAGGGCGGGTGGGGTCGCGGTGGGGGTGGGCGCGGGGCTGCTCTTCAGCGGGATCCTCCTCGGCGCGGCGTCGAGCGGGGGCGACAACCCGGCGCCGGGGCTCGCTGGGTTCATGCTCGGGATCGGCGGTGCCGCCAGTCTGGGGGTCGGGATTCCGGTGCTGGCCGGGAAGCAGAGGCGGCTTCGGAAGCTCGAGTCGACGAAGCGAATGAACTACTTCCTGGACCTCCGGGAGCTCCGGGAAGCGATGGAGCGGCATCAGCCCTGAGGGGCGGAGGACTCATCACGATCTGGACCCGTGTTGCGGTCCGGCCCCTCGCCTCACCTCGATGTGCGCCTCACTTCTATGAGAAGCGGTTCAGAGAGAGCGTACGGTCAGGTCAGGGACCCCGATGCGCACTTGCCTCGACGTGGTCCGCTTCTCGACGAGGCGGCTGGCGTCGACGACTCCGAGGTCTTCCACCTCGCGTCGAAGCCGGTGGGTCATGACGTAGTACTGGTTGGCCGTGATGCGAAGTCCCTTGCGCAGGTCGTTCGTGTAGACCCAACCCTGTTCGGACTCTGCGACCCCCTCTGCGGCATCCGCGAGGCGGCGTCGTGCCAGCACGAGAAGCAGATAGTGGTGCACCCGGGGGGCGAGGCGGCGGGAGGTTCCTCCCACGTCCGCGGTGAGCTCGATGTACTCCTCGTCGGCGCTCACCCCAAAGTCGAGCTTCATGCGGCGGGTGGTGTTCTCCGTGATGGAGATCTCCTGAAGCTCGGCGGTCATGGGGACCGGGGCGAGGGCAGCAGGGATGGAGATCGTGAACTCGGTCCGGCCGATGGTCACCATCTCTCCGTGTCGTACTGGGCTGGACTCGCCCTCGCGAATCATCTGCCAGCCGCGCACCGGATCGAGCTCGACCACGACTTGAGGGTCCTCCTCGCTGGGGAGAGCGAGCAGGCGGCCTTCGCCTTCGACGACGAGGCCGTCAGTCCATCCGGCCACGGTGGGGGGGGCGGCGCTGAGCAGCTCCCATCGCTTCTTGCGGTCCCCGAACGCGATCTGGTTGCCCAGTTCGAGCGGGAGGCGCTCGCCCGGCCCGAGCTGACGGTCGTCCACCCAGGTCCCGTTGCGGCTCCCGAGATCACGAAGCTCCCAGACGCGGCCGGTCCACGTGAAGACCGCGTGTTCTCCGGAGACAGCGGGGTCGCGGACGACGATGTTGGCCACCTCGGAGCGGCCGACGAGGTGTCGGGCTCCGAGGAACTCGGGGGCGCCGGAATAGGGGCTCATGAGCACAGCCATCGCGTGGACTATACCGGCCGCGAACCGTGGAGGAATGGGCAGAGCGGGGGTGCGCCGGTCGGAGGGGTAAGTGGCTGTAAGGGGGTGGAAGCGTCAGAAAGACAGTGGGGCTCTATCTTCCACGTGCGCCTCACTCTTTGAGGAGGTGTCGGAGATCACCGAGATGCACCGGCCCCAACTGTCCGCGTTGCCAGCTCTCCTCGCACTCGCGCTCATGTGCGCTATCCCCGCCTGGGCTGTCCAGGACGCGTACGCGGGTGCGGCTGAGGACGAAGCAATGAGGCAGTTGGGGTTGGCGCACGGGGACCTCGAGGCCGGTCGGCCGGAGCTCGCGGCGAAGGCTGCAAAGTCCGCCATGCGGCTCGACCCCAACCTCGTCGATGCGCTGTTGGTGCACGCGCTGGCCCTGGAGAAGCAGAGCGACCTTGGAACCGCGCGGGCGGTGGCGCTGGCCTACCTCGGGGCGGCGGGTGAGGCGGCCGACGCGGAGGGCGAGGCCCTGATCGCGCGGGTGGATGAAGCCGAGCCGGTGCGGGTGCGGGTCGTGAGGCTCGAGTCGGGAGAGGTCATCGCGGCCTTCGTCGGGCGCGAGCACCTGGAGGACCCGGTCCTGAACTGGCGGGTGCGTGGCGAGTGGAAGCAGGTCTGGATGGAGCAGAGCTCCCACGGAGAGTGGGTGAGCACCCTGACGCTGGACGAGGCGCAGGCCCACCGGCTCACCTGGTGGGTCGAGACGGGTCTGGGAGAGCCGTTGATGCACGAAGGCGAGGATGGAGAGGGGCGCCCGTTCCGCCTGGCGCTGAACTAGACCTCGCTCGTCCACGCACGGTGGACACCCCCTGGTCACTCCCAAGACCACCCGCGACAGGAAACCCCCATCGTTGCCGGTCACTTCTGTGACCAGTCCCGGTCGACCAAACACCTCGCGATCCCTCCATCGCCTGCCTGATCGCCCGTTGGCCCGGGTCTTGCTAGGTCTCTGTGCGGAGACCACGCATGCACGCCATTCGCCCCCTCGCCGTCCTGTCCGCCGTCACCTTCCTCGCCGCGTGCGGTGACCCCGGCGCCCTCGCCCCCGGCGAGTCGCAGGACCACGGCCCCCCCGACGAAGAGCTCGGCCAGGTCTCCATGGCCGTCACCTGCTCCCCCCACCTCGAGTACTCCCCCGTCGGCGGACCCCACAACGGCGGCTACGACTCCAACGCCCTCAACTTCACCTGCGGCGGCGCGCACCCCTCCTCGTCCCCCGACAACTCCGACTGGATCCCGGGCGACCACTACGGCAACGACCTCTTCGCCGCCGAGGGCACCCCTGCCATCGCCGTCGTCTCCGGGACCATCACCCACTCGGGCTACTCCGGCATCTCCGGCAACCGCGTCACCATCATGGACTCCTGCGGTTGGCACTACTTCTCGGCCCACCTCGAGACCATCGCCCCCGGCATGACCGTCGGCTCCAACGTCTCCGCTGGCCAGGTCATCGGCACCGTGGGCGACACCGGCAACGCCGCCGGCACTCAGGCCCACATCCACTTCTCCATCTACCCCGAGTCCTACAACGCCGGCATCGACCCGTTCCCGCTCCTGCAGGGCGTGGACGAGTCCTCCTGCACCGGGGAGGCCTCCCTCGGCGAGGGTCAGACCCCCGACCCCGGCTTCAACCCGTGCACCGACGCCGACATCTCCTCGGACAACCAGGAGAGCTCCTTCGCCTTCCTCTTCGGAGAGGGCGCGACCCAGGGTGAGACCGGCGGCATCTCCGGCTTCCGCACTGCTCCGCCGGTGGGCCAGGGCGGCGACTACGCCGTCGGCCGCTGGGGACCCTGGATCTCCCACACCGGCCTCTGGGAGGTGGACGCCTACATCCCCAACGCCTCCCAGGCCCTCAACCGTGACGCCACCTACGAGGTCGTCTTCCAAGGCGGACGCACCGTCGCCCAGGTCGACCAGGAAGCCAACAAGGGCTCCTGGGTGACCCTGACGCCGCAGCCCCTCAAGTTCGCCATGGGCCCCAACTCCTACGTGGGTCTCACCAACGGCAGCCTCTCCGCCGGCGACATCGCCTGGGACTCGGTCCGCTACCGCTACATCGGACCGCAGGGCACCACCTCGGTGGGCGGCTCCTGCTCCCTCGCCAACGACTGCTCCGGCGACGCGGTCTGCATGGACGGCAC
>JAGSHC010000057.1 GCA_023954745.1 Deltaproteobacteria bacterium
CCGAATCACGGGGACGCCTCGCTCGGCTCGGCCCAGGGCTCCCGATGGGCCTGCCGCGGAACTTCGGCCTTCACCGTGACCCCTCCCCGCTCCCCGTTGCCGACCTCGAGCGTGCCGCCGAGCAGCTCCACCCGCTCGCGCATGCCGGCGAGGCCGTAGCGGTCGGCGGGGACTCCGCCGTCGGGCATGCCGACCCCGTCGTCCTGCATCTCGAGGCGGATCGCACCGTCGTCCCCGGAGAACCGGAGGAGGACGTTGTCGGCCTGGGCATGGCGCCGGATGTTGTTCAAACCCTCCTGGGCCACGCGGAACAGAGCGATGCCTGCCTCGGAGCGCACGTCGCCCTCGAGCTCCGAGGCGTCGAAGTCCACGTTCAAGCCGATGCCGTGGCCCACCTCCAGCGCCATGGCGCGCACCGCCGGCACGAGCCCCAGCTCGTCGAGCAGGGCCGCCCGGAAGTCCGCCAGCAGCTCCCGCAGCGCCGCCTGGGAAGCGACCGCCTGCCGATCCACCAGCTCCAGGGCATCCTCGAGCCCGGCGTCCTCGCCCGCCGACTGACGTGCCATCGACACGGCGAGCCGCATGGCCACCAGCTCCTGCCCCAGCCCGTCGTGCAGGTCCCGCCCCAAGGCCCTCCGCTCCTGCTCTCGGGCCGCCTGGGCGTGTTTGCGCAGCTCCCGCAGCGCCGCCGTCCGCTCCGCCACCCGCTTGCCCAGGTCCCGCGCCGCGGCCGCCAGCTCCTGGCGTTGGGCGGCGAGCTCCTCCGCCTGGGCGTAGTTGGCCTCGAGCAGGAGCCAGAGGGCGTGCCCCACCGCGAGCGCCGTGGCGGCGGCGAACAGCGAGTAGCTCAGGGTGATGAACTCGGACAGGCGCGTCAGGGGGCTCGCGGGGTTGAGGAACCAACCCAGCGGTACCGCCGCGGTCACGGCCGCAACGCTCAGGGCGCGCTGTTTCAGCGGCACCAGGACGACCAGCGTCGTCCACGGCGCGAGGTACAGGAACGCGAGGCTGTTCCAGCCGCCGTCGTCGGTGGAGGCCATCCAGTAGGCGATCCAGCCCATGAGGAGCGCGATCACCGTGGTGGTGACGAGCGCAGGGTGCCGCCGCACCCAGTGGAACCGCGGCAAGAGGAGGGAGGTCCCGAGGCAGAACGCCATCGCGCCGACCCGGAAGATGGCGAAGGCGCGCAGCGTCTCGGGGAACGCGTCGAAGATCAGCAGATCGAGAGGCCACCACACCACCACGCAGATCCCCGCGATGAGCCCCAGGGCCGGCGCGCCCCGGGCCATCAGCCGGGCGGCGTTGGCCTCCAGGCCGGCGGTGGTGTCGAACCGGAGCAGCGACGAGATCTGCACGCCAGAAGCGTAGTCCGGGGGCCCAAAGATATCTCCATTCCGGGTGTGGGGAGCCGCACATAGCGTCAATCCACGTCGTCCGGCGGAGGGCGCAGGACGGCGTTTGGAGGTGTGCCATGACCATGAACCGTTCCCTGTCACTGCTTGCGGCGTGCGCGCTTGGGAGCCCCGCGCTCTCGATCGCGGCGCCACCCGGATCCACCCCGGTCATCGAGACCCTGCGCGACCACGTCGGCGCCACCGAGGAGGTCGACCTGACCGTGTACTTCGTCGGGTTCCCGTCGAGCCTCGACGCCCAGCTGGAGGCAGCCGTCCAGGCTGAGCTGCTCGGCACGACGATCGTCGACGCGAAGCCCTGGTGGATCCCGAACATCCCGAAGTTCGGCGCCGCGGACTTCTCCACCGTCCCGGCCCCCGCCTCACTGGCTCCGGAGCTGACCCCCCCAGACGGACTGCTCCGGTACGAGGAGTCCGGCTGGCAGAAGGTCACCGACCCCACCACCGGGGCGGACGTCTTCCTGCCCGTGCGGGAGCTCCCCGAGCACGTGGACGACTGGCGGGCCAACGCGGACGTCGTCTCCTACGTCGAGCACGACGGTGCCTACACCGACGTGCCCTGGGTGATCGGGGACCTCGACGTCAGGTTCCGCCCGCCCGGGGTCCTGAACAACATCTACAACGACCTCGGCGCGCCGATGCGGACCTACACGTCCCAGAACCCCGCGGCCCAGGTCGAGGTCTACTCCTACCCGGCGCTGTTCGACGCGCTCGAGGGCTCGGGTCTCCAGGACACCCCGGGCGGCGCGACCCTGGTGTTCGTGAACTTCGGCCAGCTCGCGGGCACGGACTACACGTTCGGGGCCGACCCGTACTCGGACCTCGTCCCTGCGCCCGGCTACGCGCCCACAGAGGTGCAGTACCCGCCGACAGTCGCCAGCACCCCCGAGAACCAGGCCGTGGCCGATCTGCTCGCCACGGTGCTGGGTGGTGGGCTGTCCCAGGCGAAGATGTCTGCGGCGCTCGACGTGAGCTGCGAAGCGACGTTCACCGCCGGGTCGGTGGGGTTCAGCGTGCCGGGGATGAGCCCCGACCAGTCGCTGTGCGCCCAGTGGGCCTTCGAGCCCATCCGCAACCTGCTCGGTCCCGCGGGCTCGGGCTTCCTCGTGTCTGACAGCACCTCGCTGATCGCGGACCACGGTGCCGGACAGCTCGCCACCGCCGACCTGATCACCCAGATCCGGTCCGACCTGCACGACCTCTACCGCTTCGGCGTGATGGCGCCGACCATCAAGGCGAACAACGAGTACTCGGAGGCGTATGAGCTGCGGATGGCGGTGCTCGACCTGCGCTACACGTCCGAGGAGCTGTGCCTGCTCGACCAGCTCGAAGCCGGCGCCGATCCCGCCACCGCCGTGGCCACCTGCGCCGTGGCCGCGCCGCTGTACCCAAACGAAATCACCTACGGTCTCGGTGACGTGTTCGACGCGAACCTGGCCGTCGCCTCGCTCAGTGAGTTCAACCCCGGCTCCTGGTCGGTCAACACCGTGCCCGTGCCCCTGGGCTTCGACCCCTCGACGGGGGGCATCAACCCGGTCGCGTCGGCCCAGACGAAGTGGTTCCTGCGGGACTTCCTGAACGAGCCCACCATCGTCGATCCGGCGAGCGGCCAGGAGGTCAGCCTTCCGCACCCGCCGCTCTACCGAACGCTGGACGTGCCGACGGCCTCGGGAAGCACCACCCAGATCACAGCCAGCTGGGAGAACGGGCTCGACTTCAACTTCACCACCGGTCTGTTCTCGCTGCCCGCGTCCGCCGGAGGCCTCGGCATCTACGAGGCCATCTGGCCCGAGGCCGAGGCGGTCGAAGCTCCTCCCTACCGGGACAGCGGCCTGCCCACGGTCAAGCCGGCGGCCATGGTCCTGACCCCCGCCCCCGGTGGCCCCACGGGCGAGCGCTGGGGCACCTTCCCCGTGAACCTGCAAGCCATCGCCGCCACCGGCGTCCTCACGGAGTTCTCGGGTGGAGGCTTCTGGTCGTCGGTCGCGGGCAACGAAGAGGCGGGCGGGCTGCTCCGTCGCGACTTCTCGTTGATGCTCCCCCAGTACCTGCTGGGGAAGAACCGCGCGGCGGGCAGCCCCACCCTGACCGGCGTGATGCCCGACGGCAGCGTCTTCAGCACGGACGCCTTCGCGTCGCTGACCCTCAACCCCATGGAGGTCGGCGCGCCCCACTGGTGCGACCAGTTCGATGACCCGGACGCCAGCTTGCGCGGTGCTTGCCGGGACTTCGTCCGCACCACCACGACCCTGCAGGCCATCGAGACCCTGCAGCACGGGCTCGGCTACATGCACAGCGAGGAGCCCCGCAAGCGGGTCCACTTCGACGGGGAGTTCGGCACCATCGGCCGGGTCTACGAGCTGCTGCAGAACCCACAGGACCAGATCGGTCACCTCCTGCACCAGATGGTGAACATGTACACCACGCTTGGACAGAGCCACGTGTGGGGGCAGGTCGCCGGCGACTGGAACGGAGTCGCTCCGCACGCGGGGATGCAGAACACCATGTTCCGCTCCCACGCGCGGGAGGAGATGGCCGCCGCCGAAGTGGCCATCCAGGCCGCCCTCGACCTCGCGGGTCCTTCACCGGACTCGACCCTGAACGCCATCCTGAACCAGGCCATCCAGGCACACGGCCAGGGGAAGGCGGCGTACGACGACTGGGACTACCGGGTGACGATCGACCAGGCGATGCTCGCCCTGTCCCTCGCCGACCTCGCTCTGACGTCCCTCGGTGAGCCGGACCTGGTGCACGATCCCCTCATGATCGTGCCGCCTGGCTCCGCCCTGCCGACCGGTATGGGGCCGATCACGCCGGCGTTGGTGCAGTCGGCGCTGAACCAGCAGATGAACAAGGCGCTGAACCCCTAGCCGGGGAGACCCGATCGTCGTTCAGGCGGCGGGCGGAGCTTCGGCCTTCGGGTCGGCTTCGTCCGTCGCCTCGCCCTTGGGGGGCACGTCCTCGTATCCCATGCCGTCGGGCGTCTGCGACTTCCCGATGAGCGGCGTCACCGGCGGCACGCCCCGTACCTGACGCACCCGGTACGGCTCCTTCTTCTGGATCTCGAAGTTCATGCGAATGATGACCTCCGCGAGCAGTCCGAAGAAGAACGCGTTGAACCCGATGAGGACGAACATCGCGGCCATCAGGGCCAGAGGATTCTTGTGGATCCAGGTGCCGAAGCTGTACTTCATGTAGACGGCCTGGGCCGCGCAGAGCACGCCGAGACCGACGCTGCCGAAGCCGTAGTAGCCAAAGAAGTAGAGCGGGTTCGTATAGAAGTCCCGCAAGAAGACCGTCGTCATCAGGTCGAGCACGACGCGGAACGTGCGCGTGATGCCGTACTTGCTGGTGCCCTTCGCCCGCGCCCGGTGGTTCACGGGCACCTCGACCATGCGTGCCCCGGCCCACGTGACGTAGATGGGGATGAAGCGGTGCATCTGGCCGTAGAGCGGAATGTCGCGCACGTACTCGCGGCGATAGACCTTGAGCGTGCAGCCGTAGTCGTGCAGGTGCACACCGGTGGTGCTGCTGATGAGCCAGTTGGCGATCTTGCTCGGCAGCTTGCGCATGATGAAGGCGTCTTCGCGCTTCTTCCGCCACCCGCAGATGAGGTCATGCCCTTCGTCCAACGTCGCGACCAGCCGCGGGATGTCCGCCGGGTCGTTCTGCAGGTCGGCGTCCATCGACACGATGATCTCGTGCGACGCGTGCTTGATGCCCGCGCTCATGGCCGCCGTCTGGCCGTAGTTGCGGATGAAGTGCACCACCTTGAACCGCGGGTCCTTGGCGTGGATGGCATCGAGGAGCTGCGTGGTGCCGTCCGTGCTTCCGTCGTTGACGAGCACCACCTCGTACTCGATCCCCGAAGGATCGAGGGCCGCCGTCATCTCAGCATGCAGGTCCCACAGGGACTCCACCTCGTTGTAGACGGGCACGATGATGGAGATTGGCTGGGTCGAGGCGCTGGCCATGCGGCGCACACGATACCCGGTGGCGCGCTCCGTTCGCTGGCGTCACAACAGGGCCCCCATAGACAATGGGGGCCCTGTTGTGACGTGGAGGATCAGTCGCCGAGCACTCCGACCAGGAAGTCGACGAAGGCCCGCACCCGGCGTGGCACCTCGGCGCGGTCCTGGAAGACGGCGTAGACACCGCCCCCGTGGGGCAGCTCGTAGTCCTCGAGGAGCCGGACGAGCTCTCCCGACTCCAAGGCACGACGCACCGTGAGCTGCGACGTCCGCATCACCCCGAGCCCCGCCAACGCCGCATCGCGGAGACCCTCGATTGTGTTGCCAGCGAAGTGCCCGGACAGGGCCAGCTCCAGCCGCCGGCCGTTCACCTCGAACGCCCAGCGGTTGTACTCCGGCGCCTCCAGCAGGCTCAGGCAGTCGTGATCCTTGAGCTCGTAAGGGCTGCTCGGCGTCCCGCACCGTTCGAGATAGGCGGGGGATGCGGTCACGACCTTGCGGTTGGTCGCCACCCTCCGCGCCACCAGCGCCGGATCCGCGGGACGCGCGATACGCACCGCCACGTCGACTCCGTCCACGCCGGGGCTCGGCTCCCCGTCCAACCCGATCAACTCCACTCGCAGGCCCGGGTTTGCCTTGAGGAAGCCGCGTAGCGCTGGCACGAGCGCATGCCGTCCCACTCCATCTGCGATCGCCACCCGCAGCGTCCCCGACGCCCGGCCCTGCAGCTGCGCCACCTCGTCCTGGGCCTCTTGCAAGGCCTCCAGGATGGGCCGGCAACGCTCGTGATAGAGGCGTCCCGCCTCGGTGAGCCGTACCGAGCTCGCCGTGCGCACGAAGAGGCTCGCGCCCAGACGTTCCTCGAGCCGCCCCACCGTCTTGCTCACCGTGGACGGGTTGAGCTCCAAGCGACGCGCGGCAGCGGAGAAGCCACCGGCCTGGACGACCTCGTGAAAGACCGCGATCTCATCGGGAGACGCCATGGAGTGGCGCTACCCCTTCTCGTCGAGGGCGCCGGCCACGGCGTCGATGCGGCCCTGGAGATTCGCCGCGGCGGTCTTCAGCTCGCTCATCCGCCATCGGACCGCGGTGAGCTGTCCGAAGGAGCTTCGGAGCGACGGGTCCAGATCGGGGTCCGGCGCGGCGACGGGAGCGACGGAGTCCGGGAGCGTGACGCCCAACTCCTGAAGAATCGTCCGACCGTGCTGGAATGGAGCCGTCGAGAGATTGATTTCGTCGTCAGCCACCGTCCCCTCCAATGTGCGCCGTCCCCGATGGTAGACCTTGGAGATGCGTTCGTTCGTCCTGGTCCTAGGTCTTCTCCTCCCGTGCCCGAGCGTCGCCCTCGCCGGGGGCCTCTTCACGCCTGACACCGGCACGGTGGGGCTGAGCCGGGGCGGCGCCTGGACCGCCCGCGCCTCCGATGTGGCCGGGGCCCTCTACTACAACCCTGCGGGGCTCTGGCAGGTCGATGGGTGGACCGTCTCGGGCGGTGTGAACCTCTACAGCGCGGACCGCACCTTCCAACGACTCGGCTACGCCGGGGGCCCCACCTACGACCTCACGGCAAAGCGCTCCCACGTGCGGCCCCATCCGGAGGTCGGGATCGCCTGGGGGCTGCCGAAGCCCGACCTCACCTTCGCCATCGGTCTCACGTCTCCTCTGGCTCCCATCCAGTCCTTCTCGCCCACGGGGCCGGGCCGCTACCGGATCATCGAGCAGGTCCTCGAGCAAGGAAACATCTACTTCGGCGCCGCGTTCCGGCCGATCAAGTACGTGTCTGTGGGCGCGACGTTCCAAATCGTCGCCATGACCTTGACCGAGAGCTTCGCCGCACAAGCAGACGTGCTTGCAGACTCGAACGCACCCAACCCAGAGAACCGCGACTGGGACGTGCTCGCCGAGTTTTCGGCCCGCGCGGTCGCCCCGCAGTTCAACATCGGTGTGATGGTGATGCCCACCGACTGGCTGCGCATCGGCGTGAGCTTCGATCCGCCCTATCGATTCGCCGGAACCGGGACCGTAGACATCAGCGGAGCGATCGGAGGAGAGAGCGGGGCCGTGCAGGTCTTCGGTGATGGCCCCATCTACGTGCGAGGCGAGGACGACATCACCCTGGATGTGGGGCTCCCGGGGCACCTGCGCTTTGGGCTGGACGTGGCGCCCATCCCCCAGCTGAGCTTCGGTCTCGATGCGCACTTCGAGCTGTGGAACGGGACAGGCGACATCACGGCGGGCGACATCGACATGCCGCTCTTCTACGACAACCCCGACGACGACCTCGCACCGGAACCCCTCGTCGACTACCTGTACCGCTCCGGAATCTGCCCCCTCGGGAGCGTGCTCGGCATCGACTGTGGGGACGCCTCGAGCCTTCCCGCCGGCGCCGGCTCCTCGCTGGCGAGCTACACCGGCAACGGCGGAGAGGTCGTCGTCCCCGCGAGCTACCGCAACACCTGGTCGATCCGCACCGGGGTGGAAGCCAAGCCTCACCCTGGCGTAGCGCTGCGCTTTGGCTACCTCTTCGAGTCCAGTGCCGTGGGCAACGAGACGCTCTCCCTGACCAGTCTCGGCGGCGACAAGCACATGCTCGCCGGGGGTCTCTCGATGCGCATCGGCGCCAACGAACGTGACGCGCGGCCCGTGGCCGAGGTCAGCATCACCTACGCCCACGTCTGGTATCCAACCCGCACCGTGACCCCGACCCAGACCCGGGGGAGCACGTTGGTCCTGCCGGGCGTGCCCGCGAACCCCGTCGACGCCGGCGTCTACACCGCAGACGTGAACCAGGTCGGGCTCAACGTTGCCTTCCACTTCGGCGCCCTGGGCCAGCGACTCGCCGAGCCCGTGATGCGGCGGTGATGGGGACGAGACGTGCCGGCACTCAGGAAGCTCTCAGCCGGGAACCCGAGCCGAGTTCACCATCGACTGCCGCCAGCCTGACCCGCCGGCGGGCGAAACGTCAGCGCGCCGCCGCGTCCAGGAACATCTGCTTGAGCGTGTCGTAGTTCGCGGTGTCCGCCAGGCTGCTGGCCGTCACGTTGAAGATGCCCACGGGCACGTTGTCCCCGTCGAGAACCCACACGTCGCGGTAGGTGACTCCCCAGTCGTTCCACACGTCCGCCTCGGCAGTGTTCTGCAACCAGGGCAGGTCCCGCCCGTCGGTGATCGAGTCGTTCCCGCTCGCAAAGGCCGTGTCGTTCACCCCGATGATGCTGATGTCGAGGGTGGGGTAGTTCAGATCCAGGTCGTCCTGCATGTCCTGGAGATAGCCAAACTGGCTACTGCAGTAGCTTCAGGTGGCGTGGCCGAAGTACCAGCCACTCGTCTTCTGTAGGTAGTCCCTGGGAGAGACGGCGAGACCAACCGTTGGGCTGGTGGCGTTGACGTCTTCGAGCGAGAAGTCGTTGACGGGGCCCGCCGCGAGATACACGGACGCCTCACCGGGAGGTCCATCGCCGGTGCCATCGTTGGCCACGACCCGGCAGGTCCAGTTCTGGTCGACCTCCGTCTCGTTGGCGGGAATGGTGTCGCCGGCGAGGGTGGTCGTCGTGGGCTCGGGCCCACCAGGGTTGGCGGGGTCCGGGAACGCCGCTCCGTCGAGGATCCACCGCACGTCGTAGGTGCACGAATCGCCGTCGGGGTCCGCGGCGCTGCTGGTGTCCACCACGCAGACGAGGTCGTCCTGCCCCGGGGACGGCTCCGCCGGGGTGATGGCGACCGTGGGGGCAAACGGCGCCCCGTTGCCGACCGTGACCGAAGAGGAGGTGAGCGGGGCTCCGAACTCGAACCCGTCATCAGGCGTGACCCGCACGCTCAGGGCGTCATCGCGGGCGTAGGCTCCTGGCTGCAGGGTGCTCTCGCTCTCCCCCTCGAGAATCTGGCCTTCGACCATCCACTCGAAGAGGTAGCTCCGCGGGTCGTCGTCGGCGTCGACCCAACCAGCGACGAGGACCTCGATGGTCTCATCGCTCCCCGGCTCGGCCGGGCTGAGCTGGACTTCGGTGATGGACGGCGGGCTGTTGCCGATGGTGACGGGCTCGGACTCCACCGTCGCGCTCCCCACCGTGACCGCCACGCGCCACTGCTGGCCTCGGGTGGTCGCCGCCGACCCCAGCGTGGGGCCGGTCGCCCCGGCCGCAACCCCGTCGAGACTCCAGGAGAGCGTCGCCCCCGCAAGGTCGGTGGTCAGGCCCTGGTCATCGAGGGCGTTGGCCACGAGTTCGTCGGAGCTCGTCGGCGACGCGGGCGTGATCGCGACGGCCACGACCCCCGCATTGCCCACCTCGGTGGGACAACCCGCGAGGGCGGTGGCGAGGGCCGCGAGGGCCGCAAACGCGGTACGTGTCGTATTCATTGTCGAGAAGGGTACCAACCACCGGGTTCGATGAACCCCCTTTTCGACCCACCTCTTCCCCACGGTGGAGACGGTCAGACCATTGGAGGCGCCGCTCAAGCCGGAGCCGAGTAGCCCCACAGGTCGAGGGACCCACCCCGGGACCTGCCGAGCCGAAGCCCTCCCTAAATAAGTCGGGAGGGCTTCGTTGCTCACGCGCGGAAGGATTAAGGTGCGGACATGCGTCGCCTCCTCCTGTCCGTTCTCCCCCTCGCGCTCCTCCTCGGATGCAACACGCCTGTGGGCACGTACCGCGTCGATGCGGCCCAGGTCCTCGAAGCAAGCTGCAACGGCGTCGACTCTGCGCGCACCACCTCCTGGGTGGACTCGCTGAACGCCGACCCCGCGACAGACATGCAGATCGGCTCGAAGGCCGGCGAGATCCAGGCACAGCTCCAGCGCGGCGACGGGACGGTGCTCTACGCCCCAGTGACCGATGCGGGGGACAACACCTGGGGGGGAAGCCGGTTCGTCGAGGCCACCAACACCAGTGACGCGCTTCTCGGCTCCGACTTCTCCGGGCTCCTGGAGGTGGATGGCATCTGCACCTTCGACCTCACCATCGAGGTGGACCTCGACTTCGGCGAGGAAGGGTTCGACTCCGTCTCGGGGCGCTTCCGCGCGACCCTCGACGAGGCCGACGGCGCGACCCCGTGCGACATCCAGTCCTGCACCGCTCTCTTCGGAGTGGGCGCCGCACGCACGAGCTCGGTGGACCCGGGCGTGCAGTCCCTGCCCGACGAGTAGCTCCGGGGTCTGGCCCGCCTCCCGGAGGCGAAGCCCCTTCAGCGAGCCGCTCTCTCCACCATCTCCCGCCAGTCCGGCAGGGTTGCTCCCCAGGTCGCCTCGATCCAGGCGTCGGTGCGGCGCGCGTCCAGCCTCGTGTCCTTGGGACGCGGAGCCAGCGGCGCGGACTCCACCGTCTGGGGCACGGTGGGCACATCGGCGAGCCCGTGCGCATCGAGGATGGCGCGAGCCCACTCGTGGCGCGTGGCAGCAGGCCCCCCCGCGGGGTGCAGGATGTTCGGCGCGAAGGCCCCCTCCTGCAGAGCAGCCGCCAGGTTGAGCAACCAGAGTGAGAGCCCCGGCAGCCATGTGGGACGGCTGGCTTGATCCAGCAGAGGCACCTCACTCAGCGAGCGCGCCCGCGCCAGCACGTAGTCCTGGAATGGGGTCGCGCCGTCCCCGAAGAGCCAGCTCACCCGCGCCACAGTGCGGCGCCCCGGAACCGCGAGCACCGCCTCCTCGCCCGCTGCCTTCGTCACGCCGTAGTACTGGGCGGGTCCCACCGGAGTGGTCTCGGCGAAGGGCCCGACGGGAGCGGCCTCACCGCCGAACACGTAGTCGGTGCTGATGTGCACGAAGGGCACGTCCGCCTTCGCTGCGGCGGTCGCGAGCATCCCGGGCACGACGCCGTTGATGCGGTCGGCGAGGGCCCGCTCCGTCTCACAACGATCCACCAGCGCGATGGCCGAGCAATTCAGGACCACGTCGTAGAGCCCCGAGCCCACGAGGCTGTCGAGCTCCTCCTGGGACGCCGTCTCGAGGTCCAGCTCGTCGCGCGATGGGGCAGCAACAGCCACGCGCAGGTCATCGCCCGCCGCCCGCCGCAGGTGAGAGCCGAGGCGGCCACTCCCTCCGAGCAGCAGGAGCCGACGCAGGGCGACCACTCCTAGCGGGTTCCTCCCACCTGCACGAGCCAGCACTTGAGGTAGCGCGTCTCGGGCACGTGGGCGGGCACGGGGTGGCAGGGCGCCTGGCCCCCGCGCATGAGAACGGTCACCTCGCGGCGGGAGACGCGGGAGGCCTCCTGCACGGCATCGGCGAACTGCTCTTCGCTCAGGTGGTAGCTGCACGATCCCAGGACCGCGAAGCCGCCAGGGCGCACCAGGCTGAGGCTCTGCGAGAAGACCTTGCGGTAGGCGCGCCGGCCCTGCCCGCCGTCCTTGCGGCGCTGGATGAAGGCCGGTGGGTCGCAGACGATGCCGTCGAGGGAGCGGGCGGGCTGGCCGTCGAGCCAACGATCCACATCCCCCTGGACGGTCGCGAGGGTGTGTCCCACGCCGTTGGCTTCGAAGTTGCCTCGCACCTCATCGAGAGCCCCGCGGCTCCGATCGACGCACACGACCTCAGTGGCGCCTGCCTTGGCGGCGGCGAGGCCCCACTGACCGACATAGCTGTACAGGTCGGCGACCTTGCCCTGAAGGAACGGCGCGAAGCGGCGGCGGTTCATCCACATGTCGAGGAAGAGGCCGGTCTTCTGTCCCTGGAGCGGGTCGAAGGTCACGGCGGCGCCGTCGTCGTCGATGGTCCAGCGCAGCCCGACGGGGGCCGGCTCGCCCCAGGCGACGCGCAGGTCGTTGGGCAGGCCCTCCAGCGAGCGCCCGCGTCCGGTGCAGCGCATCACGCAGGCGTCGATGCCGAAGTGGTCACGCAGGACCGGCACCAGCGTGGGCAACAGGGCATCCATCCCGGCGGTGTTCACCTGGAGAGAGGCCCGCTTGCGGTCCGCGCTGTCGTAGCGGTCGAGGATGAGGCCCGGCAGACCGTCCCCCTCGGCGTGCACCCAGCGGAACCCGGCGCGACCGGCGCAGGAGACGGCGCGACGGTCGAGGGCCCGTTGCAGGCGGGTGATGAAGAAGTCGGAGTCGATGCGCTCGGCGCGGTCCCGGGTGAGGATGCGGGCCGTGATGAGGGTGCCCGGGTGGGCGTAGCCCCGTCCCACGAACTTGCCGCGGGAGTCCTCGAGGACGATGGGGGAGCCCGGGGGCATCGCGTCCTTCTTGGGCAGATCCGCCAGCTCGTTGCTGAACACCCAGGGGTGACCGCTCAACACGCGGCGCCCGGCCTTCGGGCGCAGGTGCAAGACGATGGGCTCGCGCGAGCGAATGGAGGTCAAGCCCACATCGGCGTCACCCTCCGGCGCGATGGCCGCCACGCCGCCGTTCGCCGTCACTCCGATGCCCTGGCTCACATGCGCTCCGGGGCGTCGATGCCGAGCAGGTCGAGCCCCTGGGCGAGGACCTTGCGCGCGAGCAGGTTCAGGTTGAGGCGCGACATCTGGAGCGTCGCGTCAGCCTCCGTCTTCACGGGGCACGACTGGTAGAAGGTGTGGTACTTGCTCGCCAGCTCGTAGAGGTACGTCGCCAGCAGGTTCGGCTTGCCCTGCTCCCAGGCCGCCCGCGTCGCCTTCCCGAAGTCGAGCATCTGCAGCATCAGGTCCCTCTCCTGGGGGAGGGCGAGCTTCAAGGTCGTGCCATCCGGGGGGGCGATGCCCTCCGAGGCCGCCTTCTTCGACAGCGAGTGTGTCCGCGCCGACGTGTACTGCAGGTACACCGCCGTGTTCCCTTCCAGCGACAGCATCTTGTCGAAGGAGAAGGTGATGTTCGTCTGTGGGTTGTTGCTCAGGTCGGAGTACTTCACGCCCCCGAGACCGATGATGCGAGCCAGCTGGTCGAGCTCCTCCTCGGGCCAGGTCTCCCCCAGCGACTCGAGGCGCTTCACCTGCTGGTCGCGAGCGCGCTTCTCCGCCTCGTCCAGGAACTCGTGCAGCGGTGGCGCGTTGCCGTCTCGGGTGGAGAACGCCCCTTCGGGCAGCGTCATCATCCCGAACCACACGTGGTCCAGGCGCGTATCCACGCCCATGCGCCTCGCCACCTCGAACACCTGCCGGAAGTGGTTCTGCTGGCGGGTGTCCGTGACGTAGATGCAGCGGGTCGGCGACCACTCGGTCTCGCGGTAGCGCACCGTGGCGAGGTCGGACGTGGCGTAGAGCGCCGCGCCGTCGCTCTTGCGGATGAGGAAGGGCGGCAGGGTGTCGTCGCCGTGCTCGTCCTTGAAGAAGATGACGGCGGCGCCCTCGCTGATCTGCGCGGTGCCGTCGGCGAGCAGCTCGTCCACCAGGGGCTGGAGCATGTCGTTGTAGAACGACTCGCCGTGGGTCACGTCGAAGTGGATGTCGAGGCGCTCGTAGATGCTCTCGAACGCCACCCGGGACGTGTCGATCATCATCTGCCACAGGGCGTTGTTCTCGGCGTCCCCGGACTGGAGCTTCACCAGCTCGGCCTTCGCGCGATCGGTATAGGACGCGTCCTCCTTCTCCTTGCGGACGAAGGTGACGTACAGGCGCTCGAGCTCCCCGATGGGGTCGGCGGCGAAGGCCTCCTCGTCCCGCCAGTTCTTCCAGGCCCAGATGACGCGCCCGAACTGGGTGCCCCAGTCGCCGATGTGGTTGTCGGCGATGATGGTCTGGCCCAGGAACGTGCCGAGGCGTCGCAGGGCGTCGCCGATGATGGTGGAGCGGATGTGCCCGATGTGCATGCGCTTTGCCACGTTGGGCGCGCTGAAGTCGATGACGACCGTGGAGTCGTCGAGCACCGGGACCCCGAGGCGGTCGCTGGCGAGCATGCCCGCGAGGTGGGTCTGCAGGTAGGCGTCCGACAGGGTCACGCCGATGAAACCTGGTCCGCCGATGTCGAGGCCGGCGATCATGTCGTCGCCACCGAGCTTGTCGACGATGGTGCTCGCGATCTGACGGGGGTTGCCGCCGAGCTGCTTCTTCAGCTGCAGGGCGAGGGGGGTCTGGAAGTCGGAAGCGAACCCGGCCTTGCTGCGGTCCACGGGCGGCGTCGGTGGGACCTCGACGAGGTCGGCGACAGCTGCCTGCAGCTTGGTGGCGAGGGCTTCCTGAACGGGGACGAGAGAGTCGGTCGCAGACATGGCGCGGGAAGGTAGCAGGGTGGTGGGGCGGGGATTTGGCATCATTGGGCTCAGGGGACAAAGCATGACGACGGCATCGATCCTGGCGCGGCTCGCCCAGTGAGCTCGTTCTGGTGCGCGCGCTTCGCCTTCCTGAGGCTCCTGGGCCTCGTGTACCTCGTGGCCTTCGGCGGAATGCTGATGGACGGGGCGGGTCTCATCGGCGAGACAGGGCTCCTGCCAGCAGACGTCTGGATGGCCGACGTGCTGGCGGACGCCGGCGGAGCCTGGGAGGCGACGAAGCGCGCGCCGTCGATCTTCTGGTGGACCGGGTTCTCGGACGGCCTGCTCGGGGCGGTGTGCGGGGCAGGCGTGGTGCTGTCGCTGGCGATGGTGCTGGGGCTCGCGAACCTGCCGATCCTGCTGACGCTGTGGGGGCTGTACTTCTCGGTCGTCACCGTGGGGCAGCGCTGGTTCCACTTCGGGTGGGAGAGCCAGCTCCTGGAGACGGGGCTCCTGGCCTGCACCCTGGTGCCGCTGCTGGATCCACGGCCTTTCCGGTCGCGCCCGTCGAAGGTGGGGGTGGTGCTCGGCTGGTGGTTGGTGGCGCGCATCATGCTCGGCGCCGGGCTCATCAAGCTGCGCGGGGCAGACTGCTGGACCGAGCTCACCTGCCTGGACTGGCACTTTGAGACGCAGCCCATTCCCGGGCCGCTGTCGGCGCTGTTCCATTCGCTGCCTCACCCGGCGCTGGCTGGCGGAGTGCTGGTCAACCACGGGGTAGAGCTGCTGGCGCCGGCCCTGATCTGGGGTCCGCGCACCCTGCGCCACGTAGCGGCGGCGGCCATGGTCGCCTTTCAGGTGACCCTGATTCTCAGCGGCAACCTCGCGTTCCTGAACTGGCTCACCCTGGTGCCACTGCTCCTGCTCTTCGACGACCGGCTGGTGGCGCCCAAGGCAGCGGAACACTGGGAGGAGCGGGCGCGGCGCGCCGAGGACCACGGGGAGGCCACCCTGTCTGGCTGGGCGCAGCGCCTCACGCCATGGGCCATCGGGGCCTACGCGCTCCTCGTGACCTGGCTCAGCGTGCCGGTGGTGGTGAACCTGTTCTCGGCGGAGCAGTCCATGAACCGCAGCTTCGGCGTGCTGCGCATCGTGAACACCTACGGCGCCTTCGGCAGCGTCGGAGAGCGGCGATTCGAGATCCTGGTGGAGGGGACCGCCGCCGAAGACCCGGGCGAGGACGACTGGGAGGAGTTCGTCTTCCGCAGCAAGCCCGGTCCTCTGGACCGGCGGCCACCCTGGATCACGCCCCGCCACCACCGCCTGGACTGGCTGGCCTGGTTCGCGGGGCTGGAGGCGGCGCGGGGTCAGGGCTTCCGACGCGAGGCGTGGGTGGCCCACCTCGTGTGGAAGCTTCTGGAGGGCGACGACGGGGTCAGGGCGCTAATGGCGCCGCCGTGCCCGGCAGTGGACGGGCGACGGCGGCAGTCGCACTGCAACCCCTTCGTCGAGGAGCCGCCAGCCCGGGTGCGGGTGCGGCTCTTCGAGTATCGGTTCAGCGACGGCGAGGACTGGTGGGAGCGCGATGAGCTCGGCCTGGTGCTTCCGCCCATGGGCCTCGATGACCCCGAGCTGGTGGGGTTCCTCCGGGGACGGGGCTGGCTGAAGTAGGCGCGCCGCGAGGCCGCGTCATAACTACCCCCGCATTGTCTATCCGGGCGTGGTTGTGACGCAGTGGCCCTCTACGGCAGGACGGCGTCCAACACCCCCGGCACCAGCCTGCTCATCGCCTCGAGCACGTCCCCCATGACGTCGAGCACCCGGATGGCGTCGTTGAGCCCGGACATGGCGCGAGAGAGCTCCTCGAAGCCGCGGCTCAGCTCGTCCTCGTTGGCCTCCAGGGCTTCAGCCAGCGTCTCGAGCCGAGCCCGGGTGGCGTCATCCAGCGCTTTGGCCACATAGGCGCGAAGCGCCACGAAGCGCTCGCGGGTCCTGGCGTCTTGACGTCGGTAGTAGTTGGTGACCCGGTAGGAGTGGAGCTCGCGGTCGAGCTCCCGCAGCAGATCGACAAAGTGCTCAGTCAGCATCGGCCTCCCCCTTCTTCGCCTTCGCGTCGGCCCCGGACGTCAGCGCCTCGAAGGTCTCCCGCAGTGCTCCTGCCGCGGCACGCGCTGCGCGCACCTCCTCGAGGGACTTCTCCGCGGTGACGATGCGCTGCCGCGTCTCCACCCACTCCTGCGGCTCCAGCAGGGGCTCCTCGGCGAGGAGCGGGTCCATGACCAGGAGGCGCTCGGCCACGGCAGCCCCGATGGCGAGGTCGTGCTCGATGGTGGCCGCGATGGTCTCGAGGACCGCCTCCTGCGTCGCCAGCTCCAAGGCGATGGCGTCCCCGCGCAGCTCCAGCTCCTTGCGCAGCACCCCCCGCACCACCTGCCCCACGATGACCTTGCTCACCTCGGAGACCGCCGCCGCCGGGGGGAAGGACACGTTGGCACGCAGGTCCTGGCCCATGGCGCTCAGATCCTCCCAAGCCGTCCCGATGGCGCCGTGGGCCTGGCCGATCTGCTTCGACGCGCGCGTCGGTGCATCGGTGTTGGCCAGCAGGCTCAGAGCTCCGAAGTAGCGGGCGAGCACGTCGCCGTGGTGCCGCAATCGGCGAAGGGTCTCGGCCCGCGCCCGATCCCGCTCGTTGTACTCGGCATACATCTCGGGGGTGGTGTTGCTGAGGACGTCGTTGTCGAGGAGCCGCCAGGACGTCGCGTCGACCCCCGTGCGCTCGGCCGCCGCCAGCACGCCAGCGAGCCGGGTCGCGTAGGTGCCCCCGGCCTCCGCAAACGATGCGTACGGGTTGGTCGTGGCACAGCCACCGAGGAGCAAGACGAGGATCAGAGAGATGGGCTTCACTTCGACGGAGTCTATCGGAGCGCCACCCGCCCTCGACCCGAGCCCGCTCCAGAGAGGTCTAGACTGCACGGGTGAGCACACCTCCCCCCGGAGATCGCCGAGTCGAGAGCCGTGAGGCCCAGGACCGGCGAGCCATTGCGCGGGCTGCCGGCTTCGAAGCCGCCCCCCGTCGCCACTCCCGAGACCACACGAGCTTCGAGCCCGTCCTGGTGTTCGACGACCTGTGGAAGGCGTTCGGGCGCAACGAGATCTACAAGGGACTGGACCTGGAGGTCATGCGCGGAGAGGTCCTCACCATCGTCGGCGGCTCCGGCACCGGCAAGAGCGTGCTCCTCAAGTGTCTCCTGGGTCTGCTCGCCCCCGACCGGGGCCAGATCTTCGCCTTTGGGGAAGAGGTCACGGGCCGGTCGGAGACGCAGATGCTGCCGATCCGGCAGCGCGTCGGGATGCTGTTCCAAGGCGCCGCCCTCTTCGACTCCATGAGCGTCGCCGAGAACGTCGCGTGGCCGCTTCAGGCCCGAGGGTGGAAGGACCCGGAGCGCATCGCCCAGAAGGTGGAGGAGGTGCTCACCCTCGTCGACCTCGCCGGGCTCCAGAAGCAGATGCCCGTCGACCTCTCCGGGGGAATGCGCAAGCGAGTGGGCCTCGCCCGCACCCTGGCGATGGAGCCTGAGGTCATCCTCTACGACGAGCCCACCACCGGCCTCGACCCCGGCAACATCAAGATGATCGACCAGCTCGTCGTGGACATGCAGGAGATCGTTGGCGTCACATCCATCGTGGTGACCCATGACATGGAGTCGGCGTTCCGCATCAGCGACCGCATCGCGGTCCTCCACAACAAGCACATCGAGTGGGTGGGATACCAGGACGAGATCGAGTCCGCCGACAACAAGATCGTGCGGGACTTCGTGGCGGGAGACGTGGGTTTCGCATGAGCCGGGCCCTCCCCCTCTTGCTCGCCCTGCTGGTGCTGGCCGCGGTCCCGGCCTGCCGCGCCACACAGACCAGCGGTACGGCACAGCCTCCGCCGGAGGCCCCGTCGGAGGAGCCCACCCCCGACGACCCGGACCGCGAGAACTGGCTCCCCGACGACTGCTACCGGGTCGAGACGCCCACCTCCCCCATCGCCTACGACTGCGATGACGGCTCCAGCTTCACGGTGCGGCAAGCCATCGACGGCGCCACCCCCGAGGCGCTCCTCGAGGCGCAATGGCACGAAGCGCTGAGCTTCCTCGAGATCGCCGGCGCCGACATCGGCGAGACCGTCGACCGCACCTGCGTCTTCGGCGCCCTCGACGCTCCTTGCCTCGTCGTTCGCGCGACTTCGGCGCAAGCCACGGCCCGCTATGTGCTGATCGCCGTCGACGACGGGGACAACCTGCTCGCAGTGGACTGCGTGGACCTCTCGGGGACCGACTCTCTGCACCCCGTGTGTGCTCGCTACATCAAGGTGCGGCAACCATGACCTCCGGCTCGGGTCCGCCGCGCGTGGGCCCCTTCGCTGTCGGCGAGCTGCTCGGCGTCGGCGGGATGGCCAAGGTCTTTGCGGTGGAACACACTCGCACGGGCGCCCAGCTCGCCCTCAAGGTCCTCGACCCTCAAGCCAGCGCCCACTCATCAGCTCGCGCCCAGCTCGAGAGTGAGGTGCAGGCCGCCGCCAGGCTGACCCACCCCGGCATCGTGCGCGTGCTCGACTCGGGGATCGTCGGCGAAGGGGAGGCCCGGCCTCGCGAGGGCTTTCCGCCCGGTGCCGCCTGGCTCGCCATGGAACGCCTGGACGGGGGCACCCTCGCCACCAAGGTGGGCGAGGCACCGTCCGGGACCGCCGTCGTCCGCTGGATGCGCCAGCTCCTCGGCGCCCTGGAGCATGCCCACGCCCGGGATGTGCTTCATCGGGACGTCAAGCCGAGCAACCTCCTGCTCGATCACCGCGGCCGGGTTCGGCTGACGGACTTCGGCATCGCCCACGTCGGAGGGATGGCCGGCCTCACCAGCCGGAGACAGGGCACCGGTGGAAGCCCGCTCTACATGGGCCCCGAGGTGTTCGACGACAGCGGCGCCCTGGGCCCCTGGACCGACCTGTACGCCGTGGGCTGTGTCGCCTACGAGCTCCTCGAGGGCCGGTCCCCCTTCGTCTCGCCCAACCTCTTCGCGCTCATCCGGGCCCACGTCATCGAACCGGTGCCAGCGCTGACCCGCACCGACCTCCCGCCCGGCCTCGAAGACTGGGTGCTGCGGCTCCTGGAGAAGGCCCCCCGCGACCGGTTTCAGCGGGCGGCAGATGCCGCGCGCGCCCTCGATGTCCCCACCGGAGCCATCCCCGACCTGGCTCCCCTCCCCGCTGAGCGACCTCTCGATCCCCGTCCCCGGTCGAGCTCGGGGTTGGGTCTCGTCGGGGTCCGGCCGATCCCCATCACCGGGCGCCGGCCCGAGCGAGACGGACTCTGGGCCGCCCTTCGTGAGGCCTACGCGGGCGTCCCCCGGGGCGTCGTCCTCACCGGTCCGGCGGGAGTCGGTCGCAGTCGCCTCGCCTCGTGGCTCTCCTCCACCGCCTACGAGAGCGGCGCCGTCGTCCTGTGGGCGTCAGGGCGTGAGCAGCGGCCCTTGGCCGAGGCGGTGCGGCGCCTGTTCCGGTTGGGTCCTCAGCCCGACGATGTGCGCCCCCGGCTCGCGGCGCTCATCGCCGACGACGACCTCGACTGGCTGGCAGACGCCACCGCCACCCTCGTCACCGGCGATGGGCCGGTGCGCCTGGAGAGCCGCGCAGAGGTGTTTGCGCTGGTGGGGCGGCTCGCGGAGCGGTTCGCCGGTGGCCGTCCCATCGTGGCGGTGCTGGAGGATGTCGTCCTGAACGCGAACCTCTGCGCCTTTGCCCGCTGGCTTCTCGATGACGCGGCCAGCGAGCGACGCCCGGTGATCGTGGTCAGCACGGCGCGCGACGGAGACGGGCGGGCGAACCGCAGCGAGCTCAAGCTCCTTCGGCGGAGGCCTGACGTGGTCACCCTGCCGATGAAGCCGCTGGCGCCCCGCGACCACCTGAGCTTGATCCAGAAGCTCCTCGGTCTCGAGCGGTCCCTCGCCGTCCGCCTCGCCCAGCGCACCCGCGGACGTCCCTGGTTCGCCGCCGAGATCGTCGCGGACTGGGTGCGCCAGGGTGCGCTTCGCGAAGGCACCGACGGCTACGTGCTCGCCCGCGCCGTCCCCCTCCCCGATGGGCTGCACGAGCACTGGAACCAGCGCATCGAGCGCGCCCTTCGAGGGCTGCCCTCCTCGGATGCCGCCGCGTTGGAGTTGCTCGGCCTGGGACAGGGGGCAGGGGAGGAGACGATCTGGCTCGATGCCTGCGAGAGCGCCCGCGCGGTGCCCTCGGGAGAGCTGGTGCCTCGCCTCCTGCGCCTGAACTTGCTGCGTTCGATGGCGTCGGGCCGCCGACTGGCGCACCCGCTCCTCGTGGAGAGCCTGGAGCGTCGCGCCCGAGAGGCCGGACGGCTCCAGGACCTCCACTCCGCCTGGGTGACCGCGCATCAGCGCTCGAAGCTTCCGGCCGCTCCACGCCTGCTCTCCTGGGGCGAACACCTCATCGACGCCGGCCTCCCCGTGGACGCCATGTCGATGCTCGGCCCCATCGCGGACGACCTCGTCGAGTATGCGGACTCGGCCAAGACGGCGAGGTTCCTCGACCTGCTGCATCGAGCCCTCGTGGAGTCCGGCCTGCCCTCATCAGACCCCCGATGGTCCGAGCTGGGGCTCATCCGCATTCGCACCATCGGACACCGTGAGGACCTCGCGGAGCTCGAGAGGGTCGCCCAGCAGATCCTCACCGCCTGCGAGGGGCGCACGGAGCCTGGGGAGCCCCCCTCGAGCTTTCCTCCCCCCTGGTCGGGAGACCCCGCGTGCTTCTGGGCCATTCGCGCCCGCGCGCTGCGGGGTCTCACGATTGCGCACCGCGACCGAGGCGAACACGCGCAGGCCCTCGAGCTCCTCGTCGAGGTGGAGCGCTGGGCTCGCCTCGCCCACGACGACAAGTGCATGGTCGCGGTGTACGGAAGCCGTGGCCACAGCCTGCACTTCATGGGGAACCCCGAGGCGGCCGTTGCGGAGTTCGACAAGTTCCACTCCCTCGCCGTCCGCGTGGGGGATCTGCGCTCCTCCATCGTCGCGAAGGAGTCACGGGCCGAGTGTCTGGGACGGCTGGGCCGCATCGCGGAGGCGCGCGCCGACCTGGACGAGTGCGCGAGGAAGGCCCGCGCGGCCGGCTACCAGCGCACGCTCGCCAGCGTCCTGCTCACCATGGGCTCCATCGAAGGAGGAGCGGAGACCGTGCGCCCCTGGGCCGAGAGCGCACTGAAGGAGGCAGCCCTCATCTACCGCCGAGAGGGAGCCCGGGTGAAGCTCGCGACCACCCAGAACAGCCTCGGAGACCTCGCTCGACTGCGGGGCGACGCCGCCGGGGCGGAGGCCCTGTATCGCGAGGCCGAACAGCTCTACCTGCGCACGGACGCGACGTTCGAGTGGCTCCCGCCGCTCAACCTCGCGATTCTCTTCGCGCAGATGCAGCGCTGGGACGAGTCCCTGCGCTCCCTCACCAAGGCCCGACCGCTCATCCTCGCCCACGGGTGGGCCTGGTACAACGAACTCTGCGATGCGGTGCAGGCCACGGCCTACGCGGGACAGGGCGACTGGGCCGCCTTCGAGACCGTCGCGGCAGGACTCACCAAGAAGATGCTCGAACCCAAGCAGTTCGAGCGCGACGCCGCCTGGGCCCTCTATCGAGCTGCCGAGTTCGCCCTCGCCGCGGACCGCCCCGAGGCCCACCGCCTCCTCAGAGGGGCACTGGCCCACTACGAGGGGCTCGCCGACGCCGGCTGGATCGCCCGCTGCGAGGCCCTGCTGGCCCGCTGAGTGCGCAGTGACTCGCGCTACTGGATACAGGTCCGGCCGAAGAACTCCGCCATGCGCGGCTCGACTTGCTCCGCGTTCCAGTCGTGTCCGCCGGTGTACTCGAAGAAGGTCTCTACCTGCCCGCCGAAGGACTGGAACATCGTCACCGTGTCGAGCACGGTGGGGCGCCCCACGACCGGGTCGTTCTCGTCGTGGATGAAGAGACCGCCCACCGCGCGCTCCCACTCCGGCTCCCCGGACTCCCAGTTGGGAAACGGCTGGGGTCCTGCCAACGACATGATCGAGGCGACCTTGGTCGCCTGGAATTGCGCCATCTGGATGGCCAGGCGCCCTCCACCCGACCGCCCAAAGAGATGAATGGAGTTGAGGTCGATGTCGAACTGGCCGGTGACGGCATCGATGGCATCACCGAAGTAGGGCTCATCTCGCGCCGTCCGCGTGGCGAGCTCACCGCCCTCCACGCCCCCTCCGACGGGGAAGCCGAAGGTGTAGCCGTAGGTCTCCGCCCAGTTCCCCAGACCGCTCCCGATGAACTCGAACACGATCTGCTCGATGTCCGCTCGGTCGGCGGGCACTGGGTTCGCGGTCAGGAGGGCCAGCGGTGTCGGGCCCGTGAGGCCGGGCGGTCGGAAGACGACCACCTCGTACTCGGGAGTGTCCGTCCCGGCGTCGGTCCAGCCCGGCACCGTCACCCACGAGCTCCCCGTGTCTCCTCCACTGCCGCCCGAAGAGACCACAGTGCATCCCGCGGGACCATCGCCGCCGCCCGCCGAGTCGTCATCATCGCCCTCGACCGCCGTGCACCCAAGGAGCAGCCCCCCCGCGAGCAGCGCCAGCGCGCCGCGGCGGATCAGGGGCATGCCGGGTCGCCCGCGCAGTCCGTGTCGAGGCAGTCGATGAGCGAGTCGCCGTCGTTGTCCGTGCTGTCGGAGCAGTTCTCGTCCTGGCAGTTGGTGGCCCCGGCGCAGTCGGCGTCGGTGCAGTCGATGAACCCGTCGGTGTCGTTGTCGAGGTTGTCGATGCAGTTCTCGAGCGGCAGGCAGTTGAAGGTGCCCGTGCAGTCCGGGTCGGCGCAGTCCGCCAGGGTGTCCCCGTCATCGTCGATGTTGTTGGAGCACTGCTCCACCGTCGGGGACGGCCCGCACTGGATGTCCAGGGTGAACGCACCGAAGTCAGACGGGGTGAGACCGTCGACCACGACGTAGTAGGCCTCCCCCGCGGTGGCCTCGAAGAACAGCGTGTCGGGAGAGGTCGACCCCCACCCGGTGCCGCCGCAGTTCCCTGGCTCGCAGCTCCCTGGCAAGGAGCCACCCGACAGCGTGATGAGCTCGAGGTCGATGCCCGCCCCATGGGTGAGGGTGACGCTGACATCGTCGCCCACCTGACTCTGCACCTCGACGACGTACTCGGGACCGAACGCCGCGTTCCCGCAGGAGTAGTAGTCGTTGGCGCCGGTGCCAGTGGTGGAGTTGTTGATGGTGAACGACGTGTTGACCGCCGTGCAGGTGACCGTCGACACCGCGGAGCAGCTGCCGGTCACGCACTCGTCGGATGCGACGCAGTCGGGGTCAGCGCAATCGACGAGGCCGTCGCCGTCGTTGTCTGAGGAGTCACCGCAAGACTCCCCCTGACAGAACGGGCTGTTGATGCAGTCTGCGTCGGCGCAGTCCACCCACCCATCGCCCTGCTCGTCGATGCCGTTGTTGCAGATCTCGGCGCCGGGGTTGCACACCGGCAGGCTCTGGCACTCGCCGTCGTCACAGTCGGTCTGGTTGTCGCCATCGTCGTCGATGCCGTTGGTGCAGTCCTCGGACTGGCAGCCCGCCTCGGAGGCGCAGTCCGCGTCGTCGCAGTCGACGTTGCCGTCGCCGTCGTCGTCGTTGCCGTTGGCGCAGTCCTCGGAGGGACACGCCGGATCGAGGGAGCAGTCCGGGTCCGCGCAGTCGATGAGGCCGTCGCCGTCGTCATCCGTCGCGTTGTTGCAGACCTCGCTGGGAACGCAGTTCACTGCCGAAGAGCAGTTCGGGTCGTTGCAGTCGGCGAGGCCGTCCCCATCGTTGTCCCCACCGTCACCGCAGTCCTCCACTGTCACCGAACCGCACTCGATCTCCAGGCTGAAGGAACCGGAGTCGCTCGCGCCGCCGCCGTCCACCGCGAAGTAGAAGACCTCGTTGGCCCCCGCCGCGAAGAAGAGCGTCTCGGGGTTCTCGCTGGTGGTGGCAGCGGCGCTGCAGGCCGTCGTCTCGCAGCCGGAGCTCCCCAGCGGCAGCTGCATGAGCGCCAGGTTGCTGCTGGAGTTGGAGGTGAGCACCGCGCCGTAGTCTCCTGCCGAGGGGGCCACGAAGGCGTAGATGCGCTCGCCGGCGAGGCCGACCCAGTTGTTGCACGAGTACTGACCCACGCTGTTGGCCACCCCCGACGTCGAGCCCGTCAGCGGGGTGTTGCAGCTCAGGACCGTGGTCTCGAGGTTGCAGCCGCTGGCGCTGCAGCCCGTCTCGCCGACGCACGACAGGTCGTCGCAGTCGGTGGCTCCGTCGCCGTCGTCGTCGACCCCATTGCTGCAGTCCTCGCCGCCGACGCACACCTGAGCCGACGAGCAGTCGGGGTCGTTGCAGTCGACGTTGCCGTCGCTGTCGTTGTCGATTCCGTCGGCGCAGTCCTCCCCGATGCACGTGGGGTCGCTCACGCAATCCCCATCGGCGCAGTCGGCGAGAGAGTCACCGTCGTTGTCGATGCCGTCGCTGCAGTTCTCGGTCGGGTTGCAGGTACTCGAGGTCGCGCAGTTGCTGTCCGCGCAGTCGATGTCGCCGTCGCCGTCGTCGTCTACACCGTTGCCGCAGATCTCAGCCGTCGTCGTGCCGCAGGTGACATCGAGGGTGAAGCCATCCACGTCCGCAGCCGTCATGCCGTCCACCGCCACGTACCAGGTGGTGCCCGTGGTGGCGTTGAAGACAATGCTCTCCACCGGCGACGCCGTCGCTGCGAACTCGCTGCACTCGCCCACAGCGCAGCCCGCGCCGGTGTCGGCGAGGAGCGTCAGGTCGAGGTCCGTCAGGGGAGAGTCCGCGGTGAGCTCGAAGGTCACCGTCTGGGCCGAGGCGCTGAAGAACTCGTAGATGAGCTCGCCACCCGCCTCGACGTTGCCGCAGCCGTAGCCGGCGATCTCGTTCGTGACCCCCACCGTGGTGTCGACGGTCGAGGTCCCGCAGGCCACCGAAGCCATCACTGGGCAGGTGGTCGACGGGCACGACGCGCTGCTGCTGCAGTCGGGATCGGCGCAGTCGATGAGGCCGTCGCCATCGTCGTCCGTCCCGTCGGTGCAGTCCTCGACGGTGCACACCAGCTCGGCGGTGCAGTCGCTGTCGAGGCAGTCGATGGGTCCGTCGCCGTCGTTGTCGAGGCCGTCGGAGCAGTTCTCCGGAGCGAGGCAGCTCGACGAGCCGACGCAGTCGGAGTCGGCGCAGTCCGTGGAACCGTCCCCATCGTTGTCGATGCCGTCGTTGCAGACCTCGGCGCACCCGGCGAAGCCGATGCAGTCACCGTCGTTGCAGTCCACGAGCGCGTCGCCGTCGTCGTCGATGGCGTTGGAGCAGTCCTCGGGGCACGAGGCGTCGGGCTGGCACTCGGGGTCCGAGCAGTCGGTGAACCCGTCGTTGTCGTTGTCGACACCGTCCGAGCAGTTCTCCGGCTGACACTCGAGGACGAACGAGCAGTCGCCGTCGTCGCAGTCCGCGTTCCCATCGAGGTCGTTGTCGACGCCGTCGAGGCAGGCGACCTCCGAGGTGCAGGAGGCCTCGCCCACGCAGGTGGAGTCGGCGCAGTCGATGTCGCCGTCGCCGTCGTCGTCGATGAGGTTGTCGCACACCTCGACGCCGATGCAGTTGACGTTGCCGACGCACTCCGAGTCGGCGCAGTCGACGTCGCCGTCGTTGTCGTCATCGAGGCCGTTGTTGCAGTCCTCCGGGAAGACGCAGGACTGGGAGCCGGCACACCCGGGGTCGTTGCAGTCGATGAGTCCGTTTCCGTCGTCATCGATGCCGTTGATGCAGTTCTCATTGGACTGGCAGCTCACCGAGCCGGTGCAGTCGGAGTCCGCACAGTCGATGTCGCCGTCCCCGTCGTCATCGACGAGGTTGTTGCAGGACTCCGCCGTCACGCCACACGCGAGGTCGAGGGTGAACGCTCCCGCGTCGGAGGTGTCCTGACCTTCCACCACCACGTAGTAGTTCGTGCCCGCCGTGGCCGACCAGGTGATGGACTCCGGCATGAAGCTCGTATCCAGCGGAATGCTGCTGGCGTCCGCGCAGTCGTCCGCGCTGCAGACCGTATTCACCGGGTTGATGAGGATGAGGTCGAGGTCGACCCCCGCTGTCAGGCCCGTCAGCGTCAGGGTGTTCACTTCGGTCGACACCGCGGTGAACTCGTAGATGATCTCGGGGCCGAGGTCGCTGTTGCCGCATGCGTAGGAGCCGACCTGGGCGCCCTCACCGACGGTGGTGTCGGTGATGGAGGCCCCGCAGCTCATGGTCGCCGTCGTCGCGAGGCACAGGCTCGGCGAACACGCAGGCTCCACCGCGCACTCCGGGTCGAAGCAGTCGGTCAGGTTGTCCTGGTCGTCATCGATGCCGTTGAAGCAGTCCTCGGGCAGACAGGTAGGCCACGCCGCGCACTCGCTGTCGGCGCAGTCCAGATCGCCGTCGCCGTCGTCGTCGATGCCGTTGTCGCAGGTCTCGACGGTGCAGAGGGGGTCCCCCGCGCAGTCCGTGTCGACGCAGTCCACCGCTCCGTCGCCGTCATCGTCGAAGTTGTTGTTGCAGTACTCCGGCAAGCAGGCGCCGGTGCCGTAGCAGGTGGTGTCTTCGCAGTCCGCGTCGCCGTCACCGTCATCGTCGATGCCGTTGGTGCAGTTCTCGGTGATGGTCGTGGGGCAGACGACGTCCATGAGGAATGCGCCAGAGCTTCCCTGGAAGCCGTCGACCACCACTGCGTACTCGTTGCCCGCGACTGTGTTGAACGCCACCGACTCGATGTTCGACGAGGTCGCCGAGCTCGCCGAGCAGTTCGCAGGGTCACAGGTCCCGCCCCCGCCGGTCACGTCGATGACGTAGAGGTCGAGGTCGAGGTTGGAGTCGAGGGCGATCTGGATGTCGACGATGCCGCCGGGTCCGGTGAAGTCGTAGATGACCTCACTGCCTGTCGCGGGGCGCCCGCATCCGTAGGTGTTCAGCGACGAGCCCCCGAGGGCGCTGTCCCCGCTGAAGCTGTCGTCGCAGTCGATGACCTGGCCTGGAGTGCAGGTGACCGGGCAGCTGCAGTCGGAGTCGCCGCAGTCGATGTTGCCGTCGAAGTCGTCGTCGAGGCCGTTGCTGCAGTCCTCCACCAGATCGCTGGGGCAGAAGAGCGACAGGTTGAAGTCGCTCGTCGCGCCGAAGCGTCCGTCCACCGCGAACTGGATGGTGTCCCCGACGGCTGCCGAGAAGAACGCCGACTGATCGCCGGAGTCGGTGCAGTTCGTGCTGTCACAGCCCGCGACGCTCGCATCGATGACATACAGGTCGAGGTCAGACGTCAGACCGCTGAGCACGGCGTAGTGGCTGCCTGCCTCGGTGGCCGTGTACTCGATGACGTACTCGGGGCCAGACGCATCGAAGGTGGCGCAGGAGTAGCTGCTGTTGGCGTTGCTGCTGCCCACCTGGCTGTTGTTGGCCTGCACGAGGCCGCCGCAGCTGATGCTGACCACCGGGGCGCAGGTCGTGCAGTACGCGTCGGAGGCGCACTCGGTGTCCGCGCAGTCGATGGCGCCGTCGCCGTCGTCGTCCACGCCGTCGTCGCAGACCTCCACGATGCAGTTGGAGTCACCCGCGCAGTCGCCGTCGTTGCAGTCAGCGAGCGAGTCACCGTCGTTGTCCACACCATCGGAGCAGTCCTCGCTTCCGCAGAGGGGGTCGCCCAGGCAGTCCGAGTCGTTGCAGTCGATGTCGCCGTTGCCGTTGTTGTCGTTGCCGTCGTTGCAGATCTCGGGCTGGCAGCTCAGGTCCACCGAGCACTCGGGATCCGCGCAGTCCACGAGGCCGTCGGCGTCGTCGTCGGTCCCGTTGGTGCAGTTCTCGGGGACGCAGGTGGGGGAGACTGAGCAGTCGAGGTCCGCGCAGTCCACGAGACCGTCGCCGTCGTTGTCCACGGTGTCGGTGCAGTCCTCGGGGGTGCACACCGGAGCAGTCGCGCAGTCGCTGTCCGAGCAGTCGGCGTCTCCGTCGTTGTCGTTGTCGAAGCCATCGGTGCAGTCCTCGACCGTGCAAGCCGACGTAGAGAGGCAGTCCGGGTCGTCGCAGTCCGTCAGACCGTCGCCGTCGTCGTCCACTCCGTCAGTGCAGTTCTCGCTGCCGCCGCTCGTGCAGTTGAAGTCGCCCAGGCAGCCCGGGTCGTTACAATCGACGAGGGCGTCGCCATCGTCGTCGATGCCGTTGGCGCAGTCCTCGGACTGGCATGCGGGCAACCCGCTGCACTCCGTGTCCGCGCAGTCCACGAGCCCGTCCCCGTCGTCATCGACGCCGTTGGCGCACACCTCGGAGATGCACGCCGACAGCGTCGCGCACTCGGAGTCGGCGCAGTCCACGTCGCCGTCCCCGTCGTCATCGACCCCGCCGGTGCAGATCTCCGTGATGCACGAGGAGTCGAAGGCGCACTCGGTGTCCAAGCAGTCCACGAGGCCGTCGCCATCATCGTCGATGGTGTTCGTGCACAGCTCGGTGATGCAGGACGGATCCGTCGTGCACTCGAAGTCCGCGCAGTCGATGAGTCCATCGCCGTCGTCGTCGGCGCCGTTGCCGCACACCTCGGGGATGCAGGCGGACTCTCCACCGCAGTCGCCGTCGAAGCAGTCGATGAGGCCGTCCGCGTCATCGTCGAAGCCGTTGCTGCACGCGAGCTCCGACTGACAGTAGGGGTCAGACGTGCAATCGCTGTCCACGCAGTCGGCGTCTCCGTCGCCGTCATCATCGGCCGCGTTGTCGCAGTCCTCGGTGTTCAGGCAGTTCAGGTCTGCGTTGCACTCGCTGTCCTGGCAGTCGATGGAGCCATCGCCGTCGTCGTCGACCGCGTTGGCGCAGTTCTCGGCGATCTGACAGACCGTCTGGGACTGACACTCGAGATCATCGCAATCGATGTCGCCGTCGCCGTCGTCGTCGATCGCATTGGAGCAGTTCTCCGGCGGAGCCTGGCAGTTGGACGCTCCAGAACAGTCGGAGTCAGCGCAGTCGATGTCGCTGTCACCGTCGTCATCGAAGCCGTTGGCGCAGATCTCGATGCCCGGCACGACCGAACAGGTCGCGATGAGCGTGTAGGCGCCCACATCGGCAGGGGTCTTGCCCTCCACGATGATGAAGTAGCCCTGGCCCGCATTGACGTTGGTGATGATCTGCTCGGGGTCCGACGTCGTCCCGATGGCCGAGTCGGTGCACGCGTTCGGGTCACAGCCCGCGGCCTGCGGAATCACGAGGAGGTCGAGGTCGATGCCGGGGGTGTCGATGCCCAGCTGCAGCGTGATGGGTCCGCTGACGTTGGGCACGAACTCGTACACGTCCTCGGGCCCGGTAGCCGACGGGGCGCAGTTGTAGGAGCCGATGGAGTCAACAGACCCCGCCGTCGTCCCGCTCACCGTGCTGTTCTGCGTGCACTCCATCAAACCGGACTGGGGCGAGTTGCAGGTGGGGGTGCACCCCGCCTCGTTGGCGCACTCGGAGTCGTCGCAGTCGATGTCGCCGTCCGCGTCGTTGTCGATGCTGTCGGTGCACTCCTCGACCTGACAGGTGATGGCGGCGATGCACTCGCTGTCGAGGCAGTCGAGGTCGCCGTCGCCATCGATGTCGCCGTCCGCGTCGTTGTCGATGCTGTCGTTGCACTCCTCGACCTGACAGGTGATGGCGGCGATGCACTCGCTGTCGAGGCAGTCGAGGTCGCCGTCGAGGTCGTTGTCGATGCCGTCGTTGCAGATCTCGGGCGCGCACTCGGGCGCACCGGCGCAGTCGGCGTCGAGGCAGTCGGCGAACCCATC
>JAGSHC010000185.1 GCA_023954745.1 Deltaproteobacteria bacterium
CCATCGGGCGAGCCGGGACTTTCCGTACCCGGCCCCGCCGCGGAGCATGACGACCTGGGGCGACGCGTCCCGGTCGACGGTGACCAGCTTGTCCCACAGGAAGTCCTGCTCCGGCTCGCGGCCCACGAGGGGGACCGAGCGCACTCCGAGGAGTCCGAGCCCGACTCCATGCAGGGGACCCTCCCTCTTGGACTCCGGACGCCGCCAGCCCGCGCGCCATCCCGGGCGAGGGCGCCCGCTCAGGGCGGCCAGGGTGTCTGACGCTTCGGCAGCCCGCGAGACGCGCTGCTCCACCGGCTTGGTGAGCAGCCACCGGACCCAGCGCTCGAAGTCTGGGGGGACCCGCATGTCCGGAGTAAAGGCCGGGGGCTCGAGGTGGAGGTGGCCCTTGAGCGCATCCTTCAACTCCCGCCCGAACGGCGGCGCCCCGGTGGCGAGGGCCCACGCCATGCATCCCACGGCGTACAGGTCGGTCCAGGGTCCGAAGTCGCGGGCCCGCATCTGAAGTTGCTCCGGCGCCATGTACGCCGGTGTGCCCAGGAGGAGCGAGTCGCCCACCTCGTCCACCGTGGCGATGGCGTGGACGAGGCCGAAGTCCGTCAGCTTGATCTCGCCATGGACTCCGAGGAGGACGTTGCCGGGCTTGATGTCCCGGTGCACGACGCCGCGGGCGTGGGCGTGGGCCAGCCCGTCGAGGGTGGCGAGCAGCGCCGCGCACAGCCGGTCCCAGTCCACGCCTTCTCGGGCGTAGTCGGAGAGAGTGCCTCCATCCAGACGCTCCATGGCGAGCCAGGGGCTCCCCGCCTCGAGGGTGCCGCCGCTGGCTTCTGCCGCTTCAGGGGTGAGGAGGCCGTGGTCGTAGACCCGGACGATCCGCGAATGATCGAGTCCGGCGATCCCCCGGACCTCATTGCGGAACAGGGCCAGATACACCGGGTTGAGGATCGCGTCACCCGTGAGGATCTTCACGGCCGCGCGAGCGCCTTGGCGCTCATGCACTGCTCCCCAGACTTCGGCCATTCCGCCTCGTCCGATGGGTTCTTCCAAGATGAAGGGGCCGATCCGGATCACGGGATCAACGAGGGTAGAGGATCGGCCCGAACGGCGCTCTCCTCGCCTTGACCGCGCAGGGCCTGACCGCTATTTCGCGCCTCCATCCCTGGACACCTCATGGCCGACCCCCTGGCAACCGAAGCCGCCCGACGTCGCACGTTCGCGATCATCTCCCACCCGGACGCCGGCAAGACGACGCTGACGGAGAAGCTGCTGCTGTACTCCGGCAGCATCCACCTCGCAGGTTCCGTGCGCGCGCGCCGGGCGACTCGCCACGCCGTCTCCGACTGGATGAAGATGGAGCAGGAGCGCGGGATCTCCATCACCTCGTCGGTGCTCCAGTTCGACTACGAGGGATCGCGTCTGAACCTGCTGGATACGCCGGGCCACGCGGATTTCTCCGAGGACACCTACCGGACGCTCGCGGCTGTGGACTCCGCCGTGATGCTCATGGATCACACGAAGGGTGTGGAGTCACGCACTCGAAAGCTCTTCGAAGTCTGTCGGATGCGAAAGCTCCCGGTCGTGACCTTCATGAACAAGCTCGACCGGGCTGGCCTCGATCCTCTCGCCCTCGTCGACGAGGTGGGGGAGACCCTCAACCTCAAGGTCGTTCCCATGAACTGGCCCGTGGGGATGGGTCGGGACTTCAAGGGAGTGGTGGACATCGCCACCGGCAAGGTCTCGCTGTTCAGCGGTGGGAAGCACGGCTCCGAGCGCGTGGTCACCGAAGTGCGTGACTCCCTCGCCGACTGCGCCGATCTCCTGACCCCCAGCCTCCTCGAGGAGGTCTCCGAGCAGCTGGAGCTGGTCCAGATCGCCGGGGAGCCCTGGGACCTCGACGCGTACCTGCGTGGCGAGCTCTCCCCGCTGTTCTGGGGCTCTGCGATGAGCAACTTCGGGGTCGAGCCCCTGCTCCAGTTCCTGGCGGAGCACGCGGCGCCCCCGGCCCCCCGCGTGGCGCTCCGGGTCGACGGAGCGGAGCGCAACCTCGAGCCGTCCGAGGACGACTTCTCGGGCTTCGTGTTCAAGATCCAGGCGAACATGAACCCGCGCCACCGGGACCGAGTGGCCTTCATTCGTGTCGTCAGTGGGCGGTTCGAGCGGGGCATGGACGTCATGCTCGGCCGGACGAACGCAAAGCTACGCATGGCCAAGCCGCACAGCTTCATGGCTCAGGAGCGATCGATCGTGGAGGAGGCCTGGCCGGGGGACATCGTGGGCCTCTACGACCCGGGCAAGCTCCGCATCGGGGACACCGTGTGCGCATCCGAGGCGCTTCGGTTCGGAGGTATTCCTCGCTTTGCCCCGGAGTTCTTCGGGCGCATGGCCCTGGAAGATCCCCTCAAGCGCAAGCAACTCGACCAGGGGCTGCAGCAGCTCTCCTACGAGGGCGTCATCCAGACCTTCTATCGCCCGGAGATCGGGCGGCAGGATGCGTGGCTCGGCGCGGTGGGCATGCTTCAGTTCGAAGTGCTCAAGGAGCGCTTGAAGAACGAGTACCGGGTCGACGCCCGGCTCGAGACATTGAAGTACAGCCTCGCGCGGTGGATCGGCGGGGCGCCGGAGGGGCTGGAGTGGCTTCAGCGCCGGCGCGACTACCGGGTCGTGGAGGATCGCAACGGGCAGCCGGTCCTCCTCGCCGAGTCCAACTGGGCGATCGACTACGCGCTTCGCGAGGCCAAGGGGCTCGAACTCTTCGAAGTGGAGCCCCTCTAGGTGGCCGAGGTCACCGCGGGAGAGTGGACCCGCCTTGGGCCGACGCTGCGAGATGGCGGCGTCAACTTCGCGGTCTTCGCACCCCGGGCCGAGCGGGTGGATGTCTGCCTCTTCGCGCACGACGGGGCCGAGACCGCGCGGCTGGCCCTCCCCACGCGGCACGACGGCGTGCACTGCGGCTTCGTCGCGGGCCTGGAAGCTGGGCAGCTCTACGGCCTTCGCGCGTCGGGACCCTGGCGGCCCGCGGACGCGCTGCTCTTCAATCCCCAGAAGCTCCTGCTCGACCCCTACTCCCCTCGGGTCGTGGGTGAGGTGAACTGGCATCCGTCGGTCCGCGGAGGGCGGCGCGACTGGCCCGATGAGCCCGAGCCGACCGACAGCGCGTCCGCCGTTCCTCGAGGCGCGGTCGTGGACCACGCGTTCGATTGGGGGAGCGACCGGCCCTTGAGGACGCCGTGGGCGGAGACCTTCGTCTACGAGGCCCATGTGGGTGGCATGACGGCGACGCACCCCGCGGTGCCGACCGGACAGCGAGGGACCTATCTCGGCCTGGGGCACCCTGCGGTCGTCGAGCACCTCCTCGCCCTGGGGGTCACCGCCGTCGAGCTCCTGCCCGTGCACGCGCGGGTCTCCGAGGAGAGCCTCGTCGAGCGAGGCCTCAGCAACTACTGGGGCTACGGCACGCTGGGCTTCTTCGCCCCGGATCCCCGCTTCGCGACTGCACCGGGACGTGAGGTGAGGGAGTTCAAGGAGATGGTCAGGGCGCTCCACGCGGCGGGCATCGAAGTCCTGCTGGATGTCGTCTACAACCACACCATCGAGGGCGACTCCAATGGCCCACATCTGAGCCTTCGGGGGCTGGCCAACCGCACGTACTACCGTCACGAGGAGCACGCGCCCGAGAAGCAGGTGGACTGGACCGGCTGCGGGAACACCCTGGATCCCTCACGCGACGCGGGTCTGCGGCTGGTCCTGGACTCCCTGCGGAGCTGGGTCTCCGACTACCACGTCGATGGCTTTCGATTCGATCTGGCGCCTGCGCTCTTCCGGGATCGGCACGGCGTGTTCTCCGGGGACGGACGCTTTGCTGCCGCGTTGTTCCAGGACCCGGTGCTCCGCGGCACGAAGCTCATCGCCGAGCCTTGGGACCTGGGCCCGAGTGGCTACCGTCTCGGAGACTTCCCCCACCCCTTTCGCGAGTGGAACGACCGGTTCAGGGATACAGCCCGCCGGTTCTGGAGAGGCGATGCCGGGCAGCTCCCCGAGATCGCGTCGCGGATCGGGGGGAGCTCGGACCTGTTCGGAGGGGCTGACGAGGGGCTCGGCAGGCCCCGAGGTCCCCTGGCGTCGGTGAACTACGTGGCCTGTCACGACGGCTTCACCCTCGCGGATCTCGTGTCGTACGAGCGGAAGCGCAACCTCGCCAACGGTGAAGACGGGCGGGACGGTTCGAACTCGAACTGGTCGTGCCCTTGGGGGCCGGAGGGGCCCACTGGTGAGCCCGGGATCCTCGCCACCCGGGGGACGGTCGCCCGGAGCCTCCTCGCCACGTCGCTGCTCTCCCTCGGCGTACCGATGATCGGACACGGCGATGAGCTGGGCCGCACCCAACGTGGCAACAACAACGCGTATTGCCACGATAGCCCTCTCTCCTGGATCGACTGGGAGTCCGCGGACCGGTCTCTCATCGACTTCGTGGGCCACGTCGCCGCGCTGCGCCGCGGACACCCGCTCATCGCGCAGGGGCGGTTCCTCAGGCACCAGGAAGCGCGTTGGCTCCGCCCCGATGGCTTGGAGCTGCAGGTCGAGGACTGGGAAGACCCGCAGGCCCGCACGCTCGGGTTGTTCGTCGCGGAGGAAAACGAGGCCTGCTGTCTTCTCCTCCTCAACGGAAGCGACGCGCCCGTCTCCTTCCTGATTCCGGGCTCCGGCGTGTCCAATTGGCAAATAAAACTAGACACTTCCAGACCCGTACTTCGCTCAGAGCATGTGGTTTGTGATCGGGTCGAACTGGTCCCTCACGCCCTCTTGTTTCTGCAGACCATCGACGGCCGGTCGACAGCAGCCCCGCTGAGCAGGTAGAAATCCGCTAACCGGCCCAAGGCCGGCACAGGAGCTGGGATGTCCGAGACGAGCGAGACCCACGACGGCATTGTGCTCTGGTACCGCCCCGAGAAGGGGCAGGGGGCCGTGAAGGCCGACAGCGGCCGGCACTTCCGCTTCGATCGCTCCGAAGGGGTGCACGACATCAGCAAGGGCCTGCGGGTGCGGGTTCAAGTGAACAGGGACACCACGCCCCCTGAGACGATCGTGGTCCCCATCCCCGGTGGGCGACGTGAGTTCGGGCAGGTCGAGGACCCGAAGCCGAAGCCGAAGCCGAAGGCCCCCAAGAAGAGGCGGCGCACGGCTACGACGACCACCAGGAGCTCTCGCCCCGCCCAGAGCCCCGGCGGCGGGCGCCGCTCGACGAAGAAGGTCGCAGCCCCGAAGAAGCGCCTGCCGAACGGCGCGTTTCAGGTCGGCACAACGGTGCTGCATACCCAGCACGGCCAGGGCTTCGTGGTCTTGAGCACCCCCAGCGTGGCTCGCGTCCGGTTCATGCCCTCCGGCGAGGAGCGCCAGGTCCGAGTGAGGGACCTGTCGAGTCTCGAGGGGAGCAAATAGGGCCACATGGGCCCTCGCCTCGAGGCTCTGCTCGTTGGGGCGTTGCTCTCGCTGATGGCGGTGCTCTCGCTGAGCGCGTCGGTCCACCGTGGCCCGGCGGTCGACGAGGTTGCTCACATCACTGCCGGCGTCTCCTATCTGGAGCACGGCGACTACCGCTTCAACCCGGAGAACGGCTTGCTCCCGCAGGCCCTCGCCGGGCTCCCGCTCGCTCTGGATCCGACGGTGTCCCCGCCTGGCGCCGAGGGCCGTGCCTGGAGCCGCAGCGACGTCTGGCGCACGGGGCGGGACTTCCTCTTCGGGCAGGAAGTGCCATGGAGCAGCTTGATGCTTCGGGGGAGGGCGATGGTCGTCCTCCTGGCGCTGATGCTGGCGGGAGCAGTCTGGTGGCAGTCGCGCACCCGATGGGGCGCCCACGGAGGGCTGCTGTCCCTCGCCCTCTGCGCCCTGACACCCGAGTTGCTCGCCCACGGCGCGATGGTCACCTCCGATGTCGCCGCCTCGCTCTTCTTCCTCCTCGCGAGCGTGTCACTGTGGCGACTCCTGGGCCGAGTCGATCCCTGGCGTCTGCTGCACGCGGCGGGAGCCGCCATCGGAATGGCCCTGAGCAAGTTCTCGGCGGTGCTTCTCGGTCCCATCGCGGTGTTGATGTTTCTCGCCCGCTTGCGGCAGGGCTCCTTGGCCCCGGGGCGACGGCTCGTGGCGGGTTCGTTGGCTCTCGGCCTTCTGGTGATCGCCGGGGTCTGGGGCGCCTACGGGTTTCGGTTCTCGGCCTTCGCGGAGTCCGAGGAGCCCACCCAGTTCCTCACCCCCCGCGACGGGACGGTCGCCCACGCCGGATCCCTCGCGGCGCCGCTGGCTTTCGCCCTCGAAGAAGAGCTCCTGCCGGAGGCGTGGCTTTACGGGTTCGCCCACGTCCTCGCCCACGCCCGTGCCAGGCCCGGGTTCCTCCGCGGTGACTACCGAAGCACGGGATGGTGGTGGTTTTTCCCGTACGCCGTGCTCGTGAAGAGCCCCCTGCCGCTCCTCGCCCTCCTCGCCCTCGGGCTCACGGGGTTGCGGGGGCTGCGGCACGAGTCCGCCGACCATTCCATCGCACCTTATTTATGTTTAATTGCAGTGTACTGGGCCTTCTCCCTCACGTCACACTTGAATATTGGTGTGCGCCACGTGCTGCCCACTCTGCCCGCCCTGTTTGTGCTCGCGGGGGCCGGCGGTCGATGGCTACGCGTGTCCGGTGCACCCCGGGTGGCGGTGCTGGCGCTGATGGCAGGCCTCGCGGTCACGACGCTCTCGGCGTGGCCCCACTATCTGGCGTACTTCAACCCATTGGCGGGAGGGTCGGCCAACGGCTGGAAGCACCTGGTGGACAGTTCCTTCGACTGGGGCCAGGAGGGGCCCGGCCTGGCCGAAGAGCTCGAGCGCATCCGGACGGACGAGGAGCCCGTCTTTCTCGCGTGGTTCGGATCGACGGATCCGCGCGTGTACGGAGTGGATGCGCAGCCGCTCCCGAGCATGGTGGCGTGGGAGCCCAATGCGCTTCCAGCGCCTTTGGAGCCCGGGCTCTACGCCGTGTCCGCGACGATGCTTCAGGGGGTCTACCTGGGGCAGCGAGGTCCTTGGACGGCGGAGAAGGAGGCTGACTACCAGTCCACTGGTTCTCTCTGGCGCACGTGGATGCTCTCCGGGGAGTCACCCTCCTCGAGGGCTGCGATGGTTCGCGACGCCGGCGGGGCTGCTGTCCTGAAGTCCCAGCTGGATCTCTACTCCGAGCTCCGGTTCCTGCGCCTTTCGCACTGGCTCAAGGAGCGCGGAGAGCCGATTGGGAGGGGAGGCTGGTCGGTGTTGATCTACCGGCTCGACCAAGGGGACCTCGCCGCTGCCCTGGGTGGAGCGCCCCCCGAATAGAGGGACCCGCCTGGGCTCTGCGCCGGCGGCGTCTTCCTCCGATGCCAGCGTCCGTGGTCTCCCGGGCGGGTCCTCGGCAGAAAAAGGTTGCCTAGGCAACGAGATGTCGGCACGGTACTGAGCGTGACGCACCGTATCGACATCGCTGACTCTCTCGCGTACCGGATCTACCGGGCCCAACGGCTCCTCCGGCGCGACCTGTTCCGCATCGCTGCTCGGGCGGGAGCGGACCTCACGCCCGAGCAGTGGTTCGTGTTGAACAAGCTTCGGCTGCGTGACGGCCAGGCCCAGGTCGAGTTGGGGGAATCGATCTTCGCCGACCGACCCAACATGACCCGCATCGTGCATGGATTGCAGAAGAGGGGTCTCGTCGAACGACGCCGCGACCCGGAAGACGGGCGCAAGGCGCTCGTCCATCTGACGCCGCAAGGCAAGGAGACTCACGACCGGGTCGCTGGGGTTGTCGCTCCGGAGCGTGATCGCCTCTTCGAGGGGATCAGCTCGGAGCAGATGCGCACCGCCTTCACCGTGCTCGAGCAGATCGAACGGAACGTTCTCAGCGGCTCGGAGTGAGCCGTCGTTGTCCGTCCCTCGGGATGGATCCATCATGTCGTTGCCTAGGCAACGATGGCTAAAGAGCCACCACAAGGAGAGAGACATGACGCGAATGACCCTCGGAACTGCGTTGATCGCTGGACTGCTTCTTGCCCCGATGGGCGCCAACGCAGGAGAGAGAACGAACGATGAGAAGGCCGTGAAGGCAGCCGTCGAAGCCTTCAAGCGGGGAGGGGAGTCGCGCGACGTGGCGTCTCTGGGCTCCGTGTTGCACGAGGACTTCCGGGTTCTCTTTACGTGGACCCACGAGCCGGGGGTGACCCGGCTGGACAAGGCCGGGTATCTCGGGCTTCTCGAAGCCGGAAAGATCGGGGGCACCGCCGGGACAATCGAGTTCGCGGATGTCCAGGTGCGCGATGAGATCGCGATCGCCGAGGCGACGATCGTCCGCGGTGACGCACGCTTCGAGAGCTCATTCACCCTTCTGCGAGGAGAGCAGGGGTGGACGATCGTGCAGGACGCGGTCGTCGTGGAGGCCAAGGAGAGCCAGTAGGCGCAAAGGCCAACGCCCTGGTCGACACGAAGTCGACCAGGGCGCAGTGCGTGAAGAATGGTGCCGACGAGGTGATTCGAACACCTGGCCTGCTGATTACGAATCAGCTGCTCTACCAACTGAGCTACGTCGGCGTGTCGCGCCCGCAGGCGAGGCGCCGGTTTCTACAGCGCCGCATCGGGATGTGTCAACCCACCTGCGTGTACTACGATGCCCAGCGATGAAACGTTCATCCCCGTCCCTCGTTCTCTGCGCCTTCCTCGCCATTGCGCTGCTGCTCCCCGCGGCGGCGCAGGGGCAGTTCGATGCGCGTAAGCCCAACGACGTGGGCACCGTCTTCATGCCGTTCACCGCAGCGATCGAGGCGGACGACTCCCTGGCGTTTCTGCTTGAGGATCTGGTGGGAGCGAAGCTCCGCCGCAAGATCAAGCGACCGGTCTATGTAGGCCGCGACGTCACCGTCGCCCTCACCGGAACCCCCACGTCGTGTCTTCGGGAGACCGAGTGCGTCCGCCTTCTGGGTGGCCAGTTCAACTCGTCTCTGGTTGCCAATGTCGAGGTCGCGCGCTCCGGCAGCGACGTCCAGCTGGACGTGGACTTCTATACGACGGGCAACGGCCTCAAGGCGGCCCGGGAGTCCTTTACGTTCCCGGTGGGCTCTGAGGACCTGATGCTCGACGAGCTGGGCCGACTCCTCGATGAGCTCTTCGAGACGTCCCTGAAGATCCGACCTGACACGATGACCCAGGAGGGTGGGGTCATCGGGGGGAACGGCGACGACGCGGAGCGAATCGCCGAGCTCGAGCGCGGGCGAAAGAAGAAGGTCAGCAGCCGCCGCGAGGACTTCGGTTCTGCGCCGGCTGGTCGATTGGAGTCGGACCCACCGGCCGATGACCTGCGCGCCGCCGTGGCCGCCGAAGAGGAGGAGGAGGTCTCCCCCACGCCCGCCCCGAAGAAGAAGAAGCAAAAGAAGACCGCAACTGCTTCGAGTGATTCATCCGACCTGGTCGCTGATGTGTCTGATTTGGAAGAAGAAGAGGGCGACGAGCCTCTGGACAAAGTGGACCTCGACGAGGCCGCTGAGGACGAGGCGGCCGACGTCGGTTCCCGCGAGGATGAGCCCGAGGAGATCTCCCTCGCCGCCTCCGACACGACCGGGGACTCCGTCAGCAACTGGTCCGAAGCGCAGCGGTTGGGTATGAGCAAGCGGGAGTACAACCGCATGGCGAAGTCGGGGACTCCGTTCGCGGAGTACCAGGAGCGTCGGTGGGCCTACGGGAAGCGCTTCTTCCTCAAGGTCCAGGGCTTCTACGGGCTCGGCGGCCTGACGCGTCGGTACGCGTCAACCATCTTCGTCAGGGCTGGGAACACGAAGACCGAGGAGTTCGCCTGGGAGAGTCTGGGGGCGTCGTGGGTCAACCCCGGGGGCCAGATCGGTGTGGGGTTTGCGCCCCTCGATGTTCTCGAGATCGCGCTCGACGTCGGGGTGATGTACGCCACCCAGGACCTCCGCCGCGAGTACGACGGCCAGGAGATCGGCTCGAACATTCCCCAGACCCCCGAGAGTGCGCCGACTCCTCATGTCGTCGCCGACCTCGCGGTGCGCTTCCTTCTTCTCCCGAAGCGCAAGGTGAAGATCGCCCCGCAGATCGGGGCCACGATGCTCTTCATGGCTGGCTACAACATCGTCAGCGAACCTCCGCTGGAGTACTCGGCCCGACCGCCCGCGGTGGTTGTCGGGGTCACCGCGGGAGCGGGCGTGGTGGTCGCTCTTTCCCCCTTCGTCGGCCTCGACATCGGCCTGACGGGCACGTTCTACGTCAGCCAGGGAGCGGCCAACTACCAGGACTACCTCTTCTTCGACGGCGTGGTCGAGCCCTACCTCGACCCCGCGAAGCTCGGCGATCCCCTCCCGTCGATTCCCGTCATGGCCCGCCTCAGCGTGGGGCCTCGATTCCTCTTCTGAGTCCCTGAAGCCGTGCGGTGTCCCGTCCACGCAGACCGGGTCGCGGCGCGTGTCTGCACCGTGTGTGGAGCGCGGCACTGCGCCGAGTGCGCCCCGGAGTTCGCGGCGGTGGGCGGACCTGTGTGCCCTGCCTGTCTCCCCTCGGTGACGCGGTCGGAGGGGCGGGCCGCCTCCCCGGGCAAGGGAGGCGCTGGCATCGGTCGCCTCGTGCTGTCTGCCGGCTTGCTCGCGGGGGCGGTGTCGGTCGTCGCCCTCGTCTCCCTGCATGGGGCAGGGGAGCACCGGGCGGACGCCGAGCTGCTCAGGGAAGCCTTCGCGAACCTGGCGATCGTGGGGACCGCCGCCGAGCGGCACCGCGGGGCGACCGGGGAGTGGCCCGCCAGCCTCGACGTCCTCGTGCCTGCGCAGCTCAGCGCACTGCCGCCCGACCCCTTCGCGGACGGACAGCCCCTGCGCCTGGGCCGTGACCCGCTCCGCCCCGAGGCGCGCGTGATCTACAGCGTGGGTCCCAATCGTTCGGACGAGGCGGGTCGACCTCTCGATCCGGCGTCCGGTGAGGGCGACCTCGTCTACCCGCTCGACTAGAGTGCGGGCATGGACCCGCCGTCCCTCGCTCAGCGCTTCCGGCCCACGATCGCCCGCATTGATCTGTCGGCTCTCCGACACAATGTGCGACTCCTCCGGGGGCGCCTTCCCGCGGACTGTGGACTCCTCGTCCCAGTGAAGGCGGATGCCTATGGCCACGGGCTCCTGCCTGTCTCCAGGGTGCTCGAGGAGGAGGGGGCCGAGTGGCTCGGGGTCGCGCTTGTCGAGGAAGGCCTCGCCCTCCGAAAGGGCGGGATCCAGTCGAACATCCTCGTGCTTGGAGGGTTGGCCGACGGAAGCGAGGCGCTCGCCGTCGAGTCGGGGTTGACCCCAGTGGTGTACCGCTCGCCCTCGGTGCGCGCGCTCAACGCCATGGCTGCGCGCCTCGGGCGGACGGTGCAAGTGCACCTCAAGGTCGACACGGGCATGAACCGCCTCGGTGTGCCGGTAGGGCACCTGGACGCGTTCCTCGATCTCCTCGACGGGCTGGAGCACATCACCATCCAGGGGGTCATGACCCACCTCGCGGAGGCGGAGGACGCGCGGGGGCCGTTCACGGAGGCTCAGCTCGTCTCGTTCGAGGCCGCGGTCGCCCTCGTGCGTCGACGCGGTCACAGCCCGCACTGGCTTCACGCTGCGAACTCGGCTGCGGTGATGAACCGGCGTGGCACGGACCACCTGGACTTGGATGACTTCGCGCGGGCGCTGGTGCGGCCCGGCCTCGCGGTCTTCGGCCACCCTCCGGATGCGTCGCTGGACGGCGCCTGGCCCCTGCGGCCTGTCATGTCCTTCGAGACGGCGATCAGCTACCTCAAGAAGGTCCCAGCCGGGAGCGAGGTTTCGTATGGACGAAGCTGGCGAGCCCAGCGCGAGACGAAGCTGGCCACGCTGCCGGTGGGATACGGAGACGGATACTTCCGCGCCTTCGGAAACTCGGCCCAGGTCCTCGTCCGTGGAATGCGGGTACCCGTGGTGGGCAGGGTCTGCATGGACCTCTGCCTTCTGGACGTGACGGACGTTCCCCATGTCGCCGAAGGGGATCGCGCCGTCTTGCTCGGCACCATGGGGGAGGCGGAAGTGACCGCGTCGGAGTTGGCGGCCATCGCCGGGACGATCCCCTACGAAATTGTGTGTGCCGTCTCTCCGAGGGTGCCCAGAGTCTACGAGCAGGGTCGACCGGACTGATCCCTTTGAGAGCGGGCTTCTCGGGGCTCAGGCTGTCGTCTGGGGAGGCCGTAGGCCGCCGCTCAGCCCAAGGAAAGCGTATCTACCTGCCATGGCCGTTTGTGGCCCCGGGGGGGGCGTTGATACGATTCCAGCCCCCCTGATCCCTCCAGGAGTCGTCGACCGATGGCCAGGAAGCGCAACCGCAACAAGCAGAATCGCAACAAGCGGAACACAGAGCCGAAGAGCTCTGCGTCCGAGAACAAGCCGGCAGCGCCTGCGCCAAAGAAGGACGAGGGCTTTGAGGAGCTCGACGACTTCTTCTTCGGCTCCGCCACCGGCAAGTTCCAGCGCGATGACTTTGACTACGACCCCTTCGAGGACCACTCGGTCAGTAGCGGGAGCTACGACTCCGTGTCGACCCGTGGTGATCTGAAGGCGACGAAGATCGAAGAGATCCCTTCGCAGGCTGAGGTCGAGGCCGAAGCCAAGAAGTCGAAGAAGGAGGCCGCCGCCGACGCGAAGGCGAAGAAGGCCGCGGACGACAAGGCCGCCAAGGAGAAGAAGGCGGCGGACGACAAGGCCGCCAAGGAGAAGGCTGACGCCGACGCGAAGGCGAAGAAGGAAGCCGACGACAAGGCTGCCAAGGCAAAGAAGGAAGCTGACGACAAGGCCGCCAAGGCCAAGAAGGAAGCCGACGACAAGGCCGCCAAGGAGAAGGCCGACGCCGACGCGAAGGCGAAGAAGGAAGCCGACGACAAGGCTGCCATGGCAAAGAAGGAAGCCGACGACAAGGCCGCCAAGGAGCAGGCCGAGGCCGACGCGAAGGC
>JAGSHC010000353.1 GCA_023954745.1 Deltaproteobacteria bacterium
CGACTCCGGGGACGACGACGGCGGGGGCGGCGCACGCCAGCCAGCATGCGGATGCGACGCGTCGCCGGACGCTGGCGGGGGCAGTCTCTTGATGGCGGCGGTGCTCATGCTCCTGGGACGGCGTCGACGGCATGAGTGACGGAAGCGACCCGGAGATCAGCCCCGAGGGTGCCCAGGCCCTGTTGGAGGCAGGCAGCGCCACGTTCGTGGACGTGCGGGACGGCAGCTCCTACCGCTCCGGGCACATCCCGGGCGCGCTGCACGTCGGTGACCACAACATCGGCGAGTTCGTCTCCGCGGCGGACAAGTCACGCCCGGTGGTCGTCTACTGCTACCACGGCAACTCGAGCCTCGGCGGCGCGTCGTACCTGCGGAGCCAGGGGTTCGAGCAGGTGTGGTCGATGTCCTCGGGCTGGGCCGGCTGGTACGGCAGGCCCATGGAGGAGTCCCCTCGACCCGACCCGCCGCCGCGACCCCGCGCGCCGCGTGTAACGCCCGCGCCCGCTCCGAAGCGTCAGCGGCGGCGAGACCGCTGGCTCGGGCGGATTCGCTCGCTCCGCGGCGGGAAGGGCTGAACGCCCGCCGGCCGTGGCAGATCAGCTTCAGCGTCGCGGCCTCCTGGACGAGGCGTTCTTCGCCCGGCTCCTCGGGGACCTGCCCACGAGAGAGCTAGAGATTGGTCTCGTCTCGAAGAAGGTCCTCGGTCCCGGCTGACGCCTCACCCCGCGTGGCGCGGGCGCTCTGCCCCGCTTCGGATGGCGAAGGCTCCTACCGCCGCCTCACAGCCCTCCCACTTGATCCGCAGGCTGCCCGGATCGAGGAGCAAGTCCTCAGGGGGAAGGAGGGGCGCATCCCCCGGACGCCGTCTACCGTGCCGCGCGGAGGCCCCATGGTGCTGGACGATCTGATCCGAGCAGTCTCAACCGTCTCAGGAGGTCGCTACGAGCGCCTCATCTGCCTGATCCTGCAAGGGGCGAAGGAGCCGGCGGTGGGCGAGCGTGCTCATGTCGTCGGCCCGGGGCAGTGCCTCGTGGTGAGCCACGCACTGCCGGCCACCGCGCGGGTCACCGTCGCCAGCCCGGAGGGGCCGACCTCTCCGCTCCAGTCCCAGAAGAGCCTGCGTGTGAACGAGGCGCGGCGCCTCCCCCGCGCGGGCGATCACTCGGTCTCGATGCGGCGTTCACCGTGGGCTACGAGAGCCCGTCCCAGCTCAGCCGGGAATGCACCCGAAGCTTCGGCAGTCCGCCCAGTACCGACCTCGTCGCGCCCAGCGCGACGAGGCTGAAGGAGAGACCATGACCTCGCTCCCCCGCCAGCTGTTCACCACCATGACCGAGGACCACGAGCTGGTGTTGACGGTCGAGCCCCTTACGGTGGACGACCCCGGCCCCGACGAGATCGTGGTGGCGGTGCAGGCCACTCCCATCAACCCAAGCGATCTCGGCCTGCTCGTCGGCCCCGCCGACCTGTCCACCGCCCGCCGCACCGAGGTGGACGGGCACCCCGCTCTGGTCGCCTCGCTGCACGCGGCCGGGCGTCGGTTCGTGGCAGGGCGCCTCGGCCAGAAGCTGTCCGCTGGCAACGAAGGCGCCGGCCTCGTCGTAGCCGCGGGCGCCTCGGACGCCGCCCAGTCGCTCCTGGGCCGCACCGTCACCGCGGTGGGTGGAGCGATGTATCGGACCCACCGGGTGGTGAAGGCCCGCCGCGCGCTGCCTCTGCCGCAAGGAGCGGCCGCAGCCGAGGGCGCCTCGCTGTTCGTGAACCCCATGACGGTGCAGGCCTTCCTGACCACCATGCGGGCCGAAGGACACACGGGCATCGTGCACACCGCCGCTGCCTCCAACCTGGGGCAAATGCTGGCGAAGCACTGCGGCAAGGAGGGGGTGCCGCTGGTCGCCATCGTGCGGCGCGCGTCCCAGCGCGAGTTGCTCGAGAAGCTTGGCGTCCCCTACGTCGTCGACAGCTCCATGGACTCGTTCTTCAAGGACCTTGTCGCCGCGCTGGTCGCGAGCGAAGCGACCCTCTGCTTCGACGCCGTGGGCGGGGGTGACCTGGCCAACACCGTGCTCACCGCGATGGAGGTGGCGCTGCGCACGCGGGGTGTGCGGGCGGACATCTACGGCACCCCGGTCCTCAAGCAGGTCTACCAATACGGTCGACTGGACGTGGGGCCCACCAAGCTGACCCCGGCCTACGGGATGTACTGGGGAGTCGGCGGGTGGCTGCTCACTCCACGCCTGCACGGCCTGGGGCGGGAGCGCACGCTGGAGATGCAGAAGTACGCCATCGAGGAGCGCAACGGCATCTTCGCCAGCGAGTACGCGCGCACCGTGAGCCTCGACGACCTCCTCGATCCCGACACGCTGCGGGCCATCCACCGCAAGGGTACGAACGCCAAGGTCCTCGTTGATCCCAGCCGCGCTCGCTAGCTCGCTCTCCCCAAGACCCCTGGCCGGAGTCCCCATGTCCAAGACCGTCCACGTGTTCTCCGACTACGCCTGTCCCTGGTGCTACCTGGGGGTGGCTCGCCTCCGTAAGGCCGCCGGTGACGCCCCCGTGGACGTGGTTCTGCTCCCCTTCCCGCTGTCGCCCGACACCCCCGAAGAGGGCCGCGCCCTGCGCCCGTATCTCGAAGCGCGAGGCATGGACGTCGACGCCGCCCGGGAGCGCCTCGGGGCCTTGCTCGCCGAGGCAGGCCTTCCCTGGAACACGGGAGAGGAGGAGGTCTTCGCCTACAACACGTCCCGGGCTCAGGAGCTGGCAGTCTGGGTCTCCCACCACGCCGCGGACTCGCTCGGCCCGCTGCACGAGGTCCTGTTCCGCATGGTCCAGGTGGAGAACCGCAACGTCTGGGACCTCGAGGTGTTGCGTGAGGCGGCGAACGAAGTGGGAGTGGATGCCGACGCAGCCGTCGCCGCCCTGACCGAGGGCACCTACCGCGACGAGGTTCTCGGGTGGTGGTCCCAGGCGCGGCAGTTGGGCGTGCGGGGCGTCCCCACCTTCATCGCCGGCGGACGGGGCGTCTCTGGGGCCCAGCCCGTCGAGACGCTGGCCCAGTTCCTCCAGGAGGCCTAAGCCGCGAGCGCAGCGAAGTAGTCCGCCCAGCTCTGGTGCGGTCGGCCCGCCGCCGCGGAGTAGTCGCTCGGCTGGTCGTAGGCTCCGCCGCGGATGCCCGCATAGATCCCCGCGATGACACCGCCGAGGAACGGGCCGAGGGCGTCGATGCGCTCGGCGCGGTACGCCTCCACGCTCATTGCCCTGTAGGCGAGCGGCGTCCCGAAGGCGCCCCTCAGATGCTCCGCCAGATCGCTCTGGGTGATGGGCTCTCCGTGCAATCGGTACGTGGTCCCCTCGAGCGACGCCTCGGTGAGCAGCCGCGCGTAAGCGAACGCGAGCTCGGCCCTCGTGGTGTAGCCGCACTTGCCATCACCGGCGCAGTTCGCGATCTCGCCGTCGGCCTCGTAGGTCTCGATGTACTCGACGTCGGGCTCGATGTAGATGCCGTTTCGTCCGATGGCCCAGGCGAGCCCACTGGCCCGCACGTCGGCTTCGGTCTGCCGGTTGCTCTGGACGATGGGCGAAAAGGCGGTCCCGTCCTCCGGGCCCTGCACGCTGGTGTAGACGAGCTTGCTCACGCCGGCGGCCCTGGCCGCCTCGATCACGTTGCGGTGCTGGCCGATGCGGACATCGGGGGCGGCCATGCCCGAGACGAGGAGGACCGCGTCGACGCCCTGGAACGCCCGCTCGAGCTGGTCGCGCTGGTCGTAGTCGCCCGCGCGGACCTGCACGCCCAGCCCCTCGGCCTTGGAGGGAGTACGCGCGACGGCGATGACATGCTCCTGGCCGAGCAGCGCGACGGTGGCACGGACGATGGCGGCCCCGAGGGCGCCGCTGGCAGCGGTGACGGCGACGATCATGGCGAGACTCCTACCGCCGGTCCCAGCCGATGAGGATGCGGTTCATGGGGGTGATGGCGCGCGGGATGTGGGTCCAGTCCACCTGGTAGCCCGCCTCGGCGAGCCGGTGGCTCCGCGTGATGTCGATGTTCGCGGCCCGGCCAAACACCTGGGTCATGGTCGGCACCCGGGGGCCACGCGCCTTCCCGTAGCAGCAGGGCATGGCCGCCACCGGAGCGCCCGCGGCGATGGCGCAGTCGAGCCCCAGATCCGTGAGGGCGCCGCAGGCATGGGCGAGCACGACGCCGGCCCCCTCCGGCAGCTCGGTCGACTCGTCCAGGGAGACCTCGCGGTACGACACCTTGTCGGCCACCCACGGGCCGATGCTCGTGACCGCTTCGCGGATGCGGCTGTAGGTGGCTGGCTGCCGGGAATCGACGAGCTCGACGCGGGTCACGCTCCGGTCGCACAACGCGAAGATGAGACCTACGAGGCCGTGGCCGGCGCACAGTTCGACGATGGTGGGCCGCCGAACCCGCCGACGCACGCGGTAGTAGAACTCGAACGACTCGAGGAGCTCCTTGATGTGCACGACCCGGTGCTCGGCGAGGCTCCGAGCGAGGCGGTCGGGGAGGGAGTCCGTGGGGAACAGGTCCGCGGGCAGCGAGTGGACCCGGTGCTTCATCCGCGCGAACTCGCGACGCGAGGGCTCGTTGAACTGCGGGTAGATCCTGAAGCGGTCGTCGGACACGGGGGCTCTTCCTGTGCGGGGCGCGGCGCGCCCGGGGGTAGCACATCACCTGCTGGCTGGCGATGGAGGCCATCGAGAAGCCGGACGCCGTGCGGGCCTGGTTCGACCGGACCGAGGCGCGCGTACAGCGCTGGAATGAAGGCGTGGTGGTTCGCTCTCACCCAAGCCGACTGGCGTGAGTGGGAGGCGAGACCCCACTCGCTACGTCAAGACAGCGCCGAGAGCATCACCCGTCGACGCCCACCCCGATGGGACAGCTCACCCCGTTGAAGCCGTGGTTGCAGTACCCGCCGGGGTTCTTGTGCAGGTACTGCTGGTGGTAGTTCGGAAGTTATGTAACTTCAATAAGTTAGAGATAAAGTGGGCACAAATCTGAAGAAAGTGGACACAAATCCGAAGAAGGTAGACACAGAGGCAGCTGTGGGCGTACCAGGTCTTCGACTGCCAAGCCCTCGACCTCAGGGGAGTACTTCGAGTAGTGAATCACGAGGGTGAGCCCCCTACTCGGCGAATGGCCCGCGAGCAGACGAGGCGATCCACCGTACTTAGGAGCAGCTCACGCCGCGTCGGGGCCAGGGCGACAAATGCGTTCTTTGCCTGCTGCGGGACCTGCGGAGAGAAGCTGGCGGAAGAGCCCGAAAGGATCGTGGCCTTCTAGCTCAGCTGGAGCGGCAGGCTCCTGAGAAGCCACGGACTCCTCAGCGACTTACTCGCCCTCCGACCGGAATACCTCCCGCCCGAGAGCCCACTCCAACAGCGCGCTCGCACGCTGCAAAGCCAGATGGGCCTCGATCGCCGCGCCCCGCGCCGCAAGCGCCTGACGCTGCATCATCTGGACGACGAGGAGGTCCTCCTCCCCCGTCTCG
>JAGSHC010000324.1 GCA_023954745.1 Deltaproteobacteria bacterium
CGATGCGCAGCGAGCCGCCGTTTCGCCCTGCCCGGGTGCGGCGCTCACGCAGCAGCCCCCACATGAGGCGCTCGCCCACCTTTTCGCGCTGGCGGAGCTTGTACCGCGCATGGCTGTTCTCACCGCGCTCGTTCACCCAGGCCGTCTCCTGATCCACGATCTGGAACTCGCAGGCCACGTAGACGATGGAACCCTTCTGGAGCATCCAGGGGTCTCCCGCTCGGGACAGCAGGTGATCGAGCCGCACCGGGACGTCGACGATGAAGTTGATCATCCGGTAGCTGTTGCCCGAGAACTCGTTCACTTCGGACGAGGTGGCCGCCTCTTCGAGGCCGATGTCCACCTGCAGGCCCTCCACCATCTCCATGGTGCGGTCCCTGGCCTCGAGCCAGCTGCGCAGGTCGATGAGGGTGTTCGTGCTCTGCGCCGACGTGACGTGGTTCCAGGGGAACACGTGCCGGAGCATGTAGGCGAGGACCGGCACGATGTCGTCCCGCGTCTCGGTCACGATGCGGAAGCGGAGCTTGTCGAGAATCTCGCTCGCGCGGGCCGCACGCTTGCTCAGGAGCTTGCTGACCATGGAGTCCCGCGTCTTACGGGAGCCGTAGAAGTGCACCACCGGCAGGCCGTGTTCTGCAAGGGCCTTTGCCCGGGCGAGGACCTGGCGCTCCATCACCGCGATGAGCTCGGCTTCGGAGACGCTGGTCTCCAGGAGCAGCTCCCGCGCTTCGAGGTGGTTGATGGTGTGCATCGTCTTGAGCACGACGCAGGACAGGATCTGGACCCGGTTGAGGCGGCCCACTTCGCTCGCGTAGAGGAACAGGTGACGGACGTCCTCGGGGCGCTCCACCTCGGCCGGAAAGCGAAAAGTGAAGTTGCGCTTGAGGTACCGCATGGCCTCGCGGTGCAGATACGCCAACCGGGCCATGTCCCGCTCGTCGTCTGGGTCCATGAGGTTGGCCCGGAGGAGGTCGTCCACCTCGTCCACCGACGAGAAGTTCAGTCGGTGCCAGTCGATGGGGGACCCACCCCGGAGCACGAGGCGCACGGCTTCAATGTCGGTGAGGCGAAGCCCACCTTCGGGATCGACGTGGGGAGGCCTGAGATCCAGGCGCAGGATGTCTGCGTCGTTGCGGGGCAAAAAGGCTCTCCTCTGGCGTGACGCGTGGGGCCGAGTCACAGCTCGCTCGGCGGGCTCGAGGGCGGCAAAAATGCGCCTTCCCTGGCCGCGAGCGCGGTGGATATAAGGCAGGCGCGGGATCCTTGCAAGGCTGACGGGGTCGGGACGACCCGTTGCGGTATCGTTTGTCCATGGTTCGTGGGACGACTCCGACCGCCCTCGTGGCGCTCTTTCTCCTCGGGTGCCCGACGGGCCCCGTCGAGCCCGACACCCCCTCACCTCCCTGGACGGAAGCCCGGGTGGTGAGCCATCTCGCCATCGCCGCCGACGGTGAACTCACGGTGCCCCGCGGCGAGAGTGTGCAGTTGAGTCTCGCCGCGACCTTCGAGGACCTCGACGAGCCGGTCGATGTCAGCGCGGCCACGGTGTGGAGGGTCGCGGACCCCGACATCGCCACCGTGAACCCGGACGGCTCGATCGAGGGGGTGCTCGAGGGCTTCACCACCGCCTGGGGCGAGTACGCAGGCATCCCCTCGGCGCCCTTGGCATTGGAGGTCGTCCGAGGGCGTTGGAACGTCGAGTTCGCCGATGGAAGCACCGGAGTCCAGGGCAAGCTGCTGGACGTCGAGCTGCTCACCAACGACACCAGCTTCGCGTCGGCGGACGACGTCGTGCTCACCGTCGACGGCCTGGTGCCGTTTGGGATGGAGCGGGTGGTCGAGCCCTGGTGGGGCGTGCCCGACGCACAGCCCAACCGCTACCGAGCCCGCTTTCTCGTCCCCCCGACCGCCACACCGGGGCCCCACGACGTGGTCCTCAGCCTCGATGGGCGTGCGCCCGAGAACTCCTTGACGCTCCAGATCACGGCGAACACGTCCTTCGGGACCGTCCGTGACTGCGACTACTTCGCCAACGAGCCGGCGAGCAACTGGAGCTTTCAGGCGGACGGGAACAACTCCCGCTCCTGGCTCATGGGGGACCTGGCCACGAGCACGAACACCCGGATCCTCGCCGAGTCGAACTCCCCCGGCGGTGTCGACCCGTACCTCGCGCTGTGGTCCCTCACGGGGGGCTTGCTCGCGACCTCGGACGACGACCCCGAGTTCGGGAACGACGGCGGCGCCGGGCTCCAGGTGACGTCCCTCGAAGATGTCTTCGAGGGTGCCTACTACGTCACGGCCACCGTCTCGCCCGAGGCCATCGGAAACGCCCTCGGCGGCACCATCGCGACGGACTGCTCTGTGGAGACGATGCCGGGCCCCATGCGGACTGCGAGCAACGACGCGGTGCTCTTCGGGGGCGGGGGCACGGAGATCCTGCCCGGCTCGGCGACGGAAGCGGCCGACTTCGCCGGGGTCAGCGGCACCGTCACGCGAGTGTGGGTGTACCTCGATGTGGAGCTCGGGCAGCCCGACTTCACCACCTTCACCCTGACCTCCCCGGCCGGAACGCCGGTGGAGATCCTCTCGCCCAACTGGTCGGCGGACTGGCTGCCGGAGGATGGCGTCTGGAGCGGCGCCTTGGGCGGTGACACGCCGTTCGTGCCCGTGGCCGAGGTGTGGGCAAACCCCTCAAACCCTGGGCCTGGCACCGCGGCCTTCGCTGGGGAGTCCGCCACCGGGACCTGGTCCGTGGGGGTGAACATGGCCGCCGCCTTGAACGGCGGCAGCTGGCGCGACGCGCGCATCTTCATCGGCGTCGAGCCCTAAACGGCTTCTCAAGCAACGGACTGGTCAGAGCGGACCCGGCCCGAACACCATCAGCACCGTGTTGTCGTGGGTCAGGGGCTCCACGCCGTGTCGTCGGCCCCAGGCGATGGCGGCTTGGGTGTCGTTGCTTCCCGCGCTGGCGGGGTAGATGGCCACCACGACCCGCTCCCCCCGGCCGCGCGTCGCGCTCCAGATCCCCTCGAACCGGTCCTCCATGAAGCCGGTGTAGGTGTAGAGCCAGCGGTCGCCGAAGAAGCCGAAGGGTTGGCCCCAGTAGGGGTCGCCGCCCACGAGAGTCTCCACGACCGGCTCTTCGTGGTTCACGGGGAGGTGGTGGGGGATGAGGGCGTACGCGGGGTCGACCACGTCCTTGTCGTCGTCGCCTCCCTCGGGATAGCCGAGGAGGATCAGGGAGCTGCCTTCGGTCCAAGCGTCCACCCCTCGGGCGACCATGGGATAGGTCACCGCCGCCGTGCGCCACGCTTCGGTCGCGCGAGCGGACTCCGTCCAGGCCCAGGTCAGGCTGCTGAGGACGGACGCCAGCAGCAGCAGCTTCGCGCCGACGGCGACGCTCCACCTCAGTCCGCTCAGGGAGCGGGCGGCCAACAGGCAACAAGGGGGGAGCAGCAGCAGGTAGTAGGGGAACTGGTGCGTCGCGGCGGTCCCCCGGGCGAGGAGCAGCGCCAGCAAGCCCCCGCCCACTGCCACCTGGAGTGCCCAAGAGCGCGTCACGGTGCGCTCCCGTGCGGCGACGGTCTCTTCCTGGACCGCGTCGACTCCGGAAGGGATCGCCCGAACCACTCCCACGAGCGCGGCGAAGCCGACGATCCAGCCGGCCCAGGCGGCGCCGTAGCGAGCGGGAAACCGCACCAGCATCGCCTCGACCACTGCGGACCATCCGCCCGCGGGGTTCACCACGCTGCCCGATCCCTCGAGCACGCCGGGCACCAGCGGCAAACACCCCAGCGCCGCCACGGCCACCGTCGCGGTCCCCCGACGCAACGCGCTCCGGTCGCTCCAGGCCAAGGCGCCCAGTTGCGCCAGCGGCACCGTGATGAACAGGGCGTGGGTCCACAGCCCCAGGAGGGTGAGGAAGGCGAGAGCGACGCCGCGCCGCCGGGCGAGGACGAAGTCTGCGAAGGCCAGGCCTTGGAGGGCCACCACCAGGAGGAGGAGCGGGTAGTTGTTGGGCTCGAGGGCGTAGGCGAGACGGTGCGGCGACACGGCGAGCAACAAGGCGGCCATGGCGGTGAGACGCACCCCCATCCCCGAGCGCGCCGCCGTGAGCCCGACCGCCACGACGCCGCCCACGCTGAAGGCTCCGGCGGTGGCGAACCATGTGTCTGGCGATGCCCCAGCCTTCGTCATCCCCAGGAAGACCAGGGAGTACGCGGGAGGGTGGATGCCCACGAACTGCGTGAACGCGGCGGTCCAGCCCTGAATCTCCAGATTGAAGAAGTACTCGCGGTAGTAGGCCGCATAGGCCAGCGCGATCTGATTCCATCGATAGGGAAGACGGGTCACGGTGAGTCCCACCGCCAGGGCGGCGGGGAGCATCACGGCCAGCCCCAGGGTCCAGCGGGACTCGGGAATCGTCCAGGGCTCTGGCCGCGGGGGACTCACTCGGCCCTCCGCCACAGGCGCAGGTCCAGAGACCAGGTGGGGTGTGCGTAGGGGATCCGGGCGACTTCGTCCCAGTGGGCCGCCGCGCACGGGTCACCCGCTCCCGCGGCCCCCGGAGGCTCGCCGCAGGCGAGAGCTCCGTCGCTCAGCAGAAAGTCCGGGGGACCCTCGGGCCAGCCGTCTCGCTGGACGAACGCGCCGCCCGCATCGACCGCCACGCCGACGTGGGCTCGCCGCAGGCGGATCCGCAGGTGCTCGCCGAGGTCGTGGCTGGTCTGGTGCGCGCAGGGCGGCGCTGGCCACGCGATGGCCCCGAGTCGAGGCAGGTCGTCTTCGTCCACCTCGGGGTTGGTGTCGCCCACGTGCGCGCGCACCGCGGCGATCAGCTCGTCCCACGGGAGCCCTGGAGCCGTGGGCGGTGCCGTCCAGCGTTGGAAGCAGCGCTCGTCGACCCCCGTGAGCCCGAGGGAGCTCGCGGCCACCACCGGCGGGGAAGGGGAGACGAAGCCGGTTACGCCGACGGACACGGCCAGGGCCACACCGAGCACCGCCCGCTGAGCGCCCGTCCATTGCGAGGCGGCGGCGCCCAGGGTCGCCGCGCCCAGGGGCAGCAGCCCGAGGAGCAGCCTCGGGTACTTCTTTGGGATGCCGACGAGCACGGTCAGGCCCACCAGGAACGCAGCCACGAGCACAGGATGCAGCCGGTCTCGACGCGTCCACACCACCGCGCCGACGAAGACCCACACCACCGGGGTCCAGGCCTGTTGGGCCAGGGCCAGGGGGTAGAAGGCGAGCTGGTGGAGCGGTCCCACCGCGTCCGGGTTCGCCCCTGCGGATCCCATCAAGTAGGCACCCTCGGTCCCCAGACGACGCAGGTACCAAGGCCCCGCGAGGAGCGCGGCCACCCCAGCGGCCAGCAGGGGCCCACGCGTGGCTCGGAGACCTGCGCTCCGCCACCGGGCCCCGAGGAGAACGGCACCCAGCGGCAGCAGCGCGAGCACCGAGGTCTGCTTGGTGAGCAGGCACAGCGCGCCGCCTACCCCGGAGAGAACCCAGAGCCCCCAGCGCTCGTGGCGATGGGCTGCGAAGAGGGCGGCCGCCGTTCCCGCCAGCCCCGCGCACAAGGCGTTCTCCAAGAGGAGATGCCTCTGGAGCGACGACCACAGCGGCGAGCTGGCGAGCAGGGCGGCGCTCCAGATCGCAGCTGCCCCCCTTCGCTCCTCGGCCACTTGCCAGCCCAGGATCGCCACGCCGGCCAGCGCCAGCATTCCCCAGAGCAGCCCCACCCGGGCGGGCCCGTCCCCGTCGAGGTTCGTCACCCCCGCCCACGCGGTCGCCACCCCAGTGACGATGTAGTGCAGGGCGGGGTACTCTCCGAAGTCCTCCGTCAGCCCGGAGACCAGCGCGGCGAAGGCTCCCTCGCGATGCGTCTGGCCCCAGAACAGCTCGACGGCCCCCAGGACTCCGAGCTCGTCACCATCCGGCAGGCTGGAGTCCATGCTGAGCCACAGGAGAGACACCAGGAGGTGCGCGGCGATCACCGCCACCACCCCGATCGTCGCCCTCCTGCCATCTACCGTCATCAGGCTGAGTCTCGCACGCGGACCGAGGCTGGATCTCCTGGGAACTTGCACCCACACTGCGCTCCGCTCATGAGCCTCCTCCCACCAACCAGCCCGGCGGGGCGTGTGCTCGCCGGCATCGCCGGTCTCGGCCAGGGCGCCGGGTCGCTACACGTTGCCGGGCTGGGGGGATCGGGCGCGGCGATGGCCGTGGCGGCTGCATTGCTGGATCGCCCCGAGGCCGCCCGCGGCCCGGTGCTGTGGCTGGCGCCCAGCGACGACGAGGC
>JAGSHC010000398.1 GCA_023954745.1 Deltaproteobacteria bacterium
GTGCTCGACCGGATGGACCGCATCATGGCGCGTTCCACCGGAGACGCCCCGACCATGCCGCCCTCGGGCGGGCCCTCTCCCGAAGAGACGGCGATGCTCGAGGAGTGGCTCACCTGCACGGTCGCTCCCGACGCCGCCGAGCTCGAGGCCACCCAGTGACCGCCTGGCCTCGCACCCCACGAGGAGCGGGCTCCCTCCTGATCTCGGCGGTCCTTCTGGCCGCTGGCTGCTCCGACCTCACCTTCCAGCGGACCCCGCCCCCTCCTCCCGCAGAGCCTCCCACGGCCGCCGACGACGGAACGGGCAATCCTCCGAACTGGGCGGACTGCGAGACGGCCTGGCTCGGTCAGTACTTCAACCTCTCCGTCGATGACGAGCTCGTGGAGATGGACCCCGACGAGGTGCTCCCGGCGGTGGAGGACCTGCCGCTCTGGGACGCCGGCGGCCTCGCCTTTCAACAGCTGGACACGGCGTTGGACTTCGGCTCGGCGTGGTGGCCGGTGGACGACGGGTTCTCCGAGGACCCCCGCTACTTCGCGGTGCGGTGGACCGCATGGATTCGCGCCCTGGGGGACACGACGCTCGAGCTGGCCCTGGGGGCGAAGACCGACCTGTGGGTGTTCATCGGGGACGCGGAGGTGGCGAGCATCGTGGGCTCCGAGGCCTTCGAGCCCGAGCTCGTGTCCATCCCCCTGGACGGCGGCCAGTACTCCATCGAGGTGCGCTTCGCTCACCGCGCGGGAGCCGACAACGGCATGCTGTTTCGGGTGGCTGGTGGCGATGTCGTCATCTGTGAACCGGAGTTCGAGTAATGCGGCAGGGAGTCCGACGCTGCCTGGTGGGACTCGCGGTCCTCCTCGCAGCCTGTCCATCCGAGGACGAGCCGGCTCCGACGGGGCCTGGTCTCGTGTTGCCTGACATCTCGGACATCGACTTCCCCTCCGCGATGGCCGAGGCCATCGAGCTCACCTTCACCGCAGACATGAGGGCGAGCTGGGCGGGACACGCCTCCACACTGGAGTTCACGCGGCAGGGCTGCCCCGACTTCTGGCTGAGTCCACAGGACGCGTCCTGGCAGGACCACTGCACCACCGTCTCCGGCGTCGAATACAACGGTGACCTCATGTGGAGCGACGCCCTCAGCCTCGACGGCGAGGACCCGGAGAGCGCCTTGGGCGTCACGACCCAAGGAGCGCGCGTCCTCGAGGGCGCAGCCCAGGTGGATGACCAGGGCGAGCTGCTCTACAGCTTCGTGGGGAGCGGCTCAGACGCGCTCTACCGCAGCGAAGCGGCTGGGTACCTCCAGTGGCGCTACTCCAGCCGGGTCTTCGCCCGGGTGCGAGGCGAGTCGGCGTACCCGTCGGACGGCGCGACGCCTGGCGGCATGCTGTTGGGGCTGGACCTGTCCTACTCGGGGGGCCAGACCAGCGAGTTGAGCGCGCGGGGCGACGTGCATCTGCCCGGAGACCGCATCGCCACCCGGTTCGACAGCGTCTCCCTCGACATCGAGCTCGCGGGGCCGGGAGCCCTTCTGCCGGACGAGTGCCAGGTCGAGCCCAGAGGTTGGATCAGCCTCCGCGATGCAGACGCCATCTGGTACGACCTCGTCTTGCAGCCCCGATTCACGGACGACGCCACCGACGACCCGTTCCCAAACGAGCCCTACTCGCGCTGCGAGGGATGCGGAACGTTGTACGTGCGCGGTGTCGAGTCCGCCGAAGTGTGCGTGGACTTCAGCAGTCTCTTCGATGGGCGGCTGCAGCCGCCGGACCCAAGCGGGTACGTTCTCCCTGTTCGGGAGCAGATGGGGCAGTAGGCAGACCTGCGAGTCTGCCCTGGAGTCGCAATGAGGAAGCAGGTCGCCGAGGTCGCAGGCACGTTCGTGCTCGTCTTTGGAGAGTGCGGAAGCGCCATCGGGCTGACCCCGACGCTGGTGCACCTGGTGGGCACCCCCATCACCAACCTCTCGGCGGCGGGCGCGCTCAGCAACCTCCTCCACGAGGACTAGCGAGTGCTTCGGGGCGCACGGCTCCTCGTCACCGGCGGGGCTGGCTACATCGGCAGCCACGCCGTGAGGGTGCTGTGCGACCTCGGCGCCGACGTCGTCGTGCTCGACTCGCTCTACACCGGGCACCGACCGGCGGTGGATGGGCGGGCGCGGCTCATCGTGGGCGACGTCCGCGACCCTGCGGCGGTGACCGAGGCCATGGTGGGGGCTGACGCAGTCCTGCACTTCGCTGCTCTGGCCCTCGTCGGAGAGTCGGTGCGGGAGCCCGAGCGCTACGTCGACGTGAACGTCCACGGCACGCGGTGTCTCGCCCAGGAGGCGGAGGCTGCGGGGGTGAAGGCGTTCGTGCTGTCGTCCACGGCTGCCACCTACGGGGAGGACGTGCCCAGTCCCATCACCGAAGACCAGCCCCAGCGGCCCTGCAATCCCTACGGGGAGAGCAAGGCGGCGGCGGAGGCGGTGTTGGCGGCGGCGGCCTTCCCGGCCACGTTCCTGCGGTACTTCAACGCGGCAGGGGCGATGCCCGATGGCTCGTTGGGAGAGGACCACACCCCGGAGACCCACCTCATCCCGCTGTGCATCCAGGCGGCGACGGGGCAGCGAGACCAGCTCACGGTGTTCGGGGCCGACTGGGACACCCCCGACGGGACGTGCGTGCGCGACTACGTGCACGTGCTCGATCTCGTGGACGCCCATGTCCTGGCCCTGGAGCGCATGCTCGCCGGTGGGGACGGGGCGGCGTTCAATCTCGGGAGCGGCGTCGGCAGATCCGTCCGGCAGGTCCTCGACGCCGTGGGCAGCGAGGTGGGGCCTGTGCCGTCGGTGGATGGCGCGCGCCGCCCCGGGGACCCTCCCATGTTGGTGGCCAGCGCCGAGCGCGCGCGGAGGGAGTTGGGCTGGTCGCCGACCCGGGACCTCGCCGCCATCGTGCGCGACGCCTGGGCGTGGCACCGAAGTCACCCAGCCGGCTACGCGGGGTAGCGAGGTTCAGTCTCCGGGGCAGCCCTCGAGAGAGTCAATCCAGGCCTGCACGGTCTGCACCGAGACCGGGTCGAGCAGCGTCGTGCCTATGGGCGGCATGCGGTCCAGTCCGTCGGCGGTGATGCGCCCCCAGATGGCCGAGTCACTGCTGGCGCCCGGGGCAATGCGGAAGGCGCCCGCGTCGGGAGCCTGGTCGAACTGGACCGGCTCACCGCAGACCCGGGCCGAGGGCAGGGGAGTCGTGAAGCGGAGGTCCATGGTCATCTCGGGCGGGGTCCAGCCTCCCGGGCGATGGCAGTGCGCGCAGTTGGCGTGCAGCCAGGAGCGGGCGCGGTCCTCGAGGGACTCGGTGTCGTCGGCAGGGTCGGGGAGTGGTGCCGCGGCGGTGGGCGCGCTGACATCGAACACCCCGATGCGCGCGAGCTCGTCGAGCTGACTGCGCACCTCGCCCGCGTAGTCGTAGTCCGTGTCCAGCTGCGCGGCCACCGGGCCCAGGGCGCCGCCGGTGTGACAAGTGCGGCAGCCGTCGGCGTCGGGGAAGTACCAGCGCACCGTGTTCTCACCGAGGGCGATGTCTGCCACGTCGAAGGTGTGCAGGAGGGGCGCTTCCTCTCCGTCGTGCTGGTAGCTCGCAAACATCCAGCCGTCGCCGTCCCGCACCATGAAGCGGGTCTCGATGGGGACGTCGGGAGCGGCGAGGAACTGCTTGATGAGGGTCGAGCCTTGGGGGAAGAGCCAGTCGCCGGTGGCGGAGTAGCCCACCACTTCGCCGGGCGGCACGGTCATCCAGCGGCGCTTGAGGGCTCCATCGGTCCAGAGCGGGGAGCGCACGTCGTAGGGGATGAGGTCCGCCGCCGGACCGTCGGGAAAGCATGCGGTGGCTCGTAGATCGGCGGCGAAGGTGTCGCCGTCGAGGGGAGCGCAGATGGCTACCTCGGCCCGCGGCGCCAGGAGGGCGCGGGTCTCGAGGACTGGCTCTGCGGGCTCGGAAGGACATCCCACCGCGA
>JAGSHC010000411.1 GCA_023954745.1 Deltaproteobacteria bacterium
GGGCATTCATTCCGTAACTCCTGCGTTACGGTAACGCAGAAGTTACGAATAGCAAGGGCGCGCTCAGCTCTCCAGCTTGTCCACCACCAGGGAGATGAACTCGCTCGAGGTGAAGTCGCGGTAGCTGTGCCCCTCCTCGAACCAGGCGACGATGGAGTCCTTCTGCCCCTTGTGGGCTTTCCTCGCGGCCGAGGGGTGCTCGGTGCAGAGCGCCCCCAGACGGCCAAGCACGCCGTCGCTGGCTGGGTGGTGCGAGGGGTACTTCGACCGGAGCCACGCGAAGAGGAAGTAGACGAGAGCTGGGTCGGCCTCCTCCACCAGCTCCGACGTCTGGAACGTGCTCAGCCGAGCATCCTCCAAGCCGGAGAGGATGCGCTGGGCGGTCTGCTTTTCGTGCTCGAAGGCCATGATCTCTCCGGGGTGGCGGCAAGTATGACGGCTTTGGGCGTGCCCGACCCACCGAAGAGCGACGTGCGACACTCCGCCCGCCAGTTGCTCGCTGTCGCGGGTCGATCTGGAGAGGGATCCTGCCGATGTACACCCCCCGCCTGCTCCTGACAGCGCTCCTCGCGACCCTCGCCCTCGGGCTCGTCGCCTGTTCGGGCACCGACTCGGGCGGCGACGCATCGAAGGGCGAGACCCCCGCGAAGACGTTGAAGCCCGTGACCGTGGGCTACCAGGGAATGATCAACCCCTGGAAGGCCACCATTGGCACCGGCGCGTTCGCCGAGGCCACGGGTCGAGAGATCGAGTGGCGTCGATTCAGCTCGGGTTCCGAGGTCATCACCGCCATGGCGTCGGGTGACGTGCAGCTCGCGGTGGCGGGGTCGAGCCCCATCGCGACTGCCCTCAGCCAGGGTCTGGACCTGAAGCTCATCTGGATCGTCGAGGCCATCGACACCGCCGAGGCCCTCGTGTCTCGCAAGGCGCTGGGACTGACCTCCGTGGACGGCCTCGTGGGCAAGACGGTGGGCGTTCCGTTCGCCTCCACCACCCACTACCACCTGCTGTACGCCCTGGAGCGAGCCGGAGTGGAGCCCAGCAGCCTCAAGGTCCTGAACTTGCAACCGGATGCCATCGCCGCCAGCTGGCAGCAGGAACAGATCGACGCGGCGTTCGTGTGGAGTCCCGTGCTCGACACGCTGCGCGCCGACGGCGACGTGCTGGTCACCTCGGGAGAGCTCGCCGCAGCAGGCCGGCCCACCTTCGATGGTCTCGTGGCGGACAGCCGGTTTGCGGACCAGAACGCCGAGTTCGTGGGGGCCTTCATCAAGACCCTCGCCGCCGCCGACGAGGACTGGCGGGCGACGGGGGCCCAGTGGACAGCTACGAGCCCCCAGGTCGTGGCCATCGCCGAGCGGACCGGCGCGCCCGCGGACAGCGTCCTGGGGGTGCTGAAGCAGTACTCGTTCCCAACGGCGGCCGAGCAGGCCTCCGCGAAGTGGCTGGGCGGTGGCGCCGAGTCTGCGGCGGCGGCGGCCCTCGCCGACACCTCGCGCTTCCTCGTGGAGCAGCGCAAGGTGCCCCGGGCCCTGGACGACTACACGCAGTTCCTGGCGCCCCAGTACGCGAACGCCGCGAAGTGACCTTCGCCTTCGATGGCGTCTCCGTCCTGTACCCGGGCCGAGAGGGTGCCCCTCCCACCCAGGCCCTCCACCAGGTCGATCTCACCCTCGGCGGGGGCGACTTCACCGTGCTCATCGGCGCGTCGGGGTGCGGCAAGACGACCCTGTTGAACCTGGCGGCGGGATTCGTGAGGCCCAGTGCCGGCCGGGTGCTGCATCAGGGGGCCGAGGTGACGGGCCCCGGGGCCGACCGGGGCGTCGTGTTCCAGCAGAACGCGCTGCTTCCGTGGCTCAGCGTCATCGACAACGTGGCCTTGGGGCCCCGCCTGGCGGGCGTGTCCAAGGTCGAGCGCTACGCCATCGCGCAACGCCACCTCGACTCCGTGGGCCTGAGCTCCTTTTCTTCGCACGCCGTCTACCAGTTGAGCGGCGGCATGCAGCAGCGGGTGGGCATCGCCCGCGCCCTGGCCGCGGAGCCGGGGGTGCTGTTGATGGACGAGCCCCTCGGGGCGCTGGATGCGTTCACGAGAGAGTCGATCCAGGAACTCTTGCTTCGGCTCTGGGAGCGCAGCGGCCAGCTGATCCTGTTCGTGACCCACTCCATCGAAGAGGCGCTGTTCCTCGGGACCCGGTTGGTGGTCATGACCCCCCGTCCCGGCCGCATCCTTCGGACGTACGAGCCGAGCTTCAGCCGTCGCTTCCTCGCGGGAGAGCCCGTGCGCAGCCTCAAGTCCGACCCGGAGTTCATCAAGCTTCGGGAGGAGGTCCTCAGCCTCATCCGGCCGGAGGCGAGTGATGTCTGAGAACGAAGACCCCATCTGGACTCGCTGGTCGCCCCGCGCGGTCCGAGCCCTCAGCGCGAGCACCATCGTGGCGGCAGTCTTCGTGTGGTGGCTGGTCACCTCGCAGGGCTGGGTGCGGCCCCTCTTCCTGCCGGGCCCGGGCCGCGTCGTGCAGACCCTGGGCGACCTCGCCACACACGGCTTCGCGGGATCGACGCTCTGGCAGCACACCTTGGCGAGCCTCGGCCGTGTGTTCACGGCGTTCGGAGTGGCGGTCTTCCTGGCCGTTCCCACCGGAGTGCTCATGAGCATCTCGGAGCCGGTGAAGGGAGTGTTCGACCCCATCATCGAGTTCTACCGGCCGCTGCCGCCACTCGCGTACCTGCCGTTGGTCATCATCTGGCTCGGCATCGGGGAGTCGGCGAAGATCGTGCTGATCTTCCTCGCAGTCTTCGCTCCCATCGTCCTGAATACGCGGGCCGGCGTGCATGCGGTGCCACGCGAGCAGGTCCTGGCCGCAGCCAGCCTTGGGGCGAGCCGGTGGCAGCTGGTCCGGCACGTCCTCTTGCCCGCGGCGTTGCCCGAGATTCTCACGGGTCTGCGGGTGGGGATCGGCTTCGGCTGGACCACCTTGGTGGCGGCCGAGATGGTGGCCGCCGAGTCGGGGCTCGGGTTCATGGTGCTCAACGCGAAGGACTTCCTGGCCACCGACGTGGTGATCAGCGGAATTCTCGTCATCGGCGCCATCGCCTACGCCTTCGACCTCTTCCTGAGGCGAGTGGAGGAGCGGCTGGTCCCCTGGAAGGGCCAGTAGCGACCGCCGGGTGCGGTCGGGCGCGCTGAGGGGCTCAGCGGTAGACCACCAGGACGACCCCCAGGGTCATCAGGACGAACCCCAGGATCTGCCGTCGGGAGAGCTTCTCACCGAGGAAGTAGCGGGCCACCAGCGCAACGCAGACCACGCCCGAAGACAGGTTCATCGCCGCCATCTGACCACCGGTGAAGGTGCCGTGCCCGTAGCGGATCGCGCTGACATTGAGGATGTACTCCGGCAGGACCAGGAGCCAGCTGCCGAACAGCGCGGCGCCACGACACCCTCTTGTCCCTCGTCGGGTGGTGGGGATGCGAGTGGGGCTGGCTCGGGGCGGTTCAAGCGGTCCTGATGTTGGAGTCGGGGCTCTTGCGAGCCTGCCGGAGGCTA
>JAGSHC010000242.1 GCA_023954745.1 Deltaproteobacteria bacterium
GACGACGTCATCGTCGTCGCCGACGGGGTCCGGGCACCCGCTCAGGACGAGGGCGACGACGTCATCGTCGTCGCCGACGGGGTCCGGGCACCCGCTCAGGACGAGGGCGACGGACGACAAGAGCAGCAGCAAGGCATGACGATGAGCAGACATGGAGCCTCCAGAGCCCAACTCACTAGCACTTCTCAATGGGTGCTGGTCGGGCGACGTGGCTCAATAAAGGGGTGCGAACCGCCCGTCTCTCTCAGTACTCGTCGTACTTCTCGCGGCGCCCCCGGACCTTCTCCACGGGGTACTTCTGCGCCGCCTTGTCGAGCTTTCGCAGCAGCGCGGGCCCCAGGTCGACGCCGGCGCGGTTGCAGAAGTTGAGCAGGCACAGCAGCACGTCCGCCGCTTCGTCCTCGATCTCCGTGCGCTTGTCGTCGCACGGGTCGTCGGGCTCGCGCCACAGGTAGATCTCCTGGAGCTCCGCCGCCTCGACCGCGAGGGCCGCCGCCACGTTCTTCGGCGTGTGGTATCGGCCCCAGTGACGCTCGTCCATGAACCCCTGGACCACCGAACTCAGGGCGCGCAGGTCGTGGGGCAGGTCCGCCTCGTCAGCTCCGTGGCCGTCGTCCGACATCAGCCTTCACGGACAAACTGCACGAGGTGCTCTCGTCGCGGGCGGCGCCGGAAGAGGTGCGCAGTGGGCCCGTGGAAGTGGGGCCGGTCTTGCGACACGGCCGCCACGATGCGGAACGGCACATCCTTCTCGCGCACCATCGCGCCGAACTCGTCGTCGACAAACACCGGCTGGCGCTCCTCGGCGCCGTCGCCCACCACGAAGAACACGTGGCCTCCTGGACGCACGACCTTGCCGAGCGAACCCATGACGGCACGCATGGCACCGGTCCAGGAGCCGGGACGTGAGCCGCGTCGGCCCATCTCGGTCTTGCGCGCCGCGGCCAGGAGGTCCTCGTTCGCGCCCGCCGGAAGAAGCCAGGCCGCCGCGAGGCCTTGCTCGGCCGCGTAGTGATAGACGCCCGGATAGGGGGGCGAGCTGATGACCACGTCGATCTCGTCCTCCTCCCACGGCTGCTGCCGTGCGTCAGCGAGACGGATGTCCGGGTCGGGGAGATGCTGCGGAACAGCCTCGGCGAAGTTCGCCATCTCCATGACCGTCCGCTCGACGCGTCGCAGGAAGTGGTCGCGCACCGCCCGGCGGCCCACTTCCGGTGCGTGTCGACCGCGCTTTCGCCCGAACTTGCCGAGCAGGGGCGTCATCGAGAGGAGCAGGATCTCCCGGACCTCCGGATCGCCGACGTCGTCGATGGCGTCGCGCAAATTGATGAGCTGGGTCAGGACGTGGGGTGGGAAGCGCTTCTCGCCCTTGGCGAGGATTCCGTAGGGCGACCTCGCCCGCTCCCTCGCGCGCTCGTGGACCATTCCGGCGGCCCGCGCCACGGCCTCGAGGAACGGCTCGTCGCGCCGCGTGGTCCGGAGCAGCGCGATGCGCAGCGCGATGGCGTTGACGTCGGCGCCGCGGGAAGGGAACCCCGCCAGCGATGCCTCCGCGAGCACGGTCCCGCTTCCGCAGAACGGATCCAGCACGACCTCGTCGCCGTGCCCGCCTCGCAGGAGCTGACGGGCCCAGGCCGGGTGGAAGCGCGCTGGATAGGGATGAATCCCATGCACTCCCTTGATGGGCAGGTCACGGTGCCGGGTCTTGACCCGGAACGCGCGAGAGAGCAGCTCCGACTTGGCCGGCGGCCCAAACCGCTCCTCGCGGCCCTCGGTGTGGCTCAACGGCTGGCGTTTGCGGACCTCGGTCTCAGCGGGCATTGGCGGGCGCTTGGGGCGGCGGTTCTTCACGCGGGGACTTCTACGGGCTCTGAGCCCGTGGCGCAAGGAATGGGCTCTGTGCGAATCACGCGGAACCCGATACTGGTGAACAAGTGCCACTTCATGTGGCCGAATCGATAGGCGGCTCGGCACGGGACGTCGCTGGCACGCCAGCTGCCCCCGCGCACCGGCCGCCGCTTGTCGTCTCCATCGAACGAGGAGTCCTGGCACATCTCCCGGATGCTGCCGGCGATGTCCCGGGCGCCGTACACCGAGCGGTCGAGGGGGAACGCTCCGACGGGCTCTGGCAGGTTTCGACCCTCGCGGGAGTGCCGCATCTTGCAGAGGGCCGGATCGAAGTCGTCGCCCCAAGGGAAGAAGCGGCCGTCGGTCCCACGGGCCATCTTCGCCCACTCCGTCTCGAAGGGGAGCCGGACGGCCTCGCGCCCCAACCCGAGTTGTTCCCCGAGCCAGGCCGCGTACTCCTGGCTGTCCTCCCAGGTGATGCTGAAGACGGGCCACTCCATGCCCCACGCGTCGCCGTCGTTGTCCTTCTCGGGGACGACCCACCGTGCGTCTGCGCTGTCCGGCGGGGTCCAGTAGAGCGTGCCCCCGCCCATGCGGGTGATGGCTCCCTCCTCCATGTAGGACTCCTTGCGCGGGCAGCGTCCCGAACCTGAGCCAGGCTCCGCGTCGTGCAGCGCGTTGAGGAAGGCGCAGTACTCGGAGTTCGTGACGGGGAAGACCGCCGCGAAGAAGCCAGGAACCTGTCGCCAGGATTGGCTCCAGCTGTCGACTGCCTTCTCGTCGCCCCCCAGGAGCGCTGGCCCGGGGGGCACGTACACCCAGCCGTCGCCGATCTCCTCGTGCCGATAGAGGGGGACGGGAGCGCCTCCATCCCAGTGGCCGCACCGTTCGATGAACACGGGGTAGGTGGTGTCCGCCTTGCCGTCGCTGGAGAGCGTCAGTACCCAGGAACCGTGTCCGAGCGGCTTCTCGACCAGTGGGGTCCGGCCCAAGGCCACTTCATCGCCCATCCCCCACACCAGACCGTCCCTGACCACCGGGCGGGCCACGACCTCCGCGCCGGCCGGGTCCGTGCGCAGAGTGATGCTGCCCTCGCCCTTCAGCAGCGCTGCGTGGCGGCCGTCGTCGTCGTACTGCCTCACCCGCTCCGCGAAGTGCGCCTCCTCGGCGGTGCCCTCGGCGTCGAGGAAGTTCTGGACGAAGACGTCCGCGAGGAAGCCACGGGCCACGGCGTTCTCGGGATCCTGGGACAGCGCCTTCTCACACTGCCCCAGCACATCGCCGTAGGCCGTCGCCCGCTGCGGAGCGATGGCGCGCAGGCGGTCGCGAAGCTCGAGCAGCGGCATCTTCTCCTCGAGGGGGGCCCACCGCGGGATGGTGGCGAGCAGCTGCTTCTCCCTGCGGCGGAGTCGCCCCTCTTCCTCGGTCAGGGTGAGATGCAGGTCCCACTTCCGGCGGGCCTCCGCGAGGTGGCGAGATGCCGCTTCGCGGCGGCGGCTCCCTTCGAGGAACTGCTCCACGGCGCTGCCCAGCTCGAGGGCCGACTGGTGTCGGTCCTCGGGTCGCTGAGCGAGCGCCTTGAGCACGATCTCTGCGACCTCGTCAGGCACGCGGCGGTCGGGCGCGCGAGTGCGCGGGTCCTCGGGGTTGGACTGACTGGTGACCAGGATCAGGTGGAACAGATTCCCACCGACGAAGGCCCGTTCCCAGGTCACGAGCTCGTAGAGCATCGCGCCCAGACTCCAGACGTCCGAGCGCGGATCGAGGGCCTCCAGGTCTCCGGTCGCCTGCTCGGGGCTCATGTACCCGGGCGTGCCGACGGCCACGCCGTCCAGGGTCGGAGGCAAGGACATCCGCTCGATCTTGAAGTCGGTCCCGACCTCTTCGCTGGTGTCGCCGATCACCCGCGCGACTCCCCAGTCCATGACGAGCACCTCGCCGAACTGACCGACCATGACGTTGTCAGGCTTCAGGTCCCGGTGCAGGACACCCCGGTCGTGGGCGTAGGCCACGGCGTTGCAGATCTGGACGAACATCGCCATCAGGCGCCGGAGCGTGAAGTGGCTCCGGTCCCCCTCGTCGTCCTTGCGCAGGGCCTGGACGACCTCGCGCAGGGAGCGGCCCTCCACCTTCTTCATCACGAAGTAGATGTGCCCATCGGGGGTCAGACCGAGATCGTACACCGGCACGATGTTGGGGTGCTCCAGCTGGCTGGAGGTCTGGGCCTCGGCCACGAAGCGAGCGACCTGGGCGGCGGTCACGCGCGCGGGGTTCGCGATCACCTTGATGGCGACGGTGCGTCGCAGGTCGGGATCTCGGGCCTCGATGACCCGCCCCATTCCGCCGGCGCCGAGCTCCGACAGGAGGATGTGCCGCCCCAGGGCCGGAGGCAGGCCTTTCACCCCCAGCGAGCGCACGGTGTTGCTGTAGGCCGGGGAGGTGGGAATGACGCCCGGCGTGGGAGGAATCTGGACGCCCGCCTCGCTCAACACGTCGACGAGCGAGACGAAACCGCCTTCGTCCGTATGCGCTTGCCAGATCAGCGTGAGGGTGGCGGCGAGGTCATCCACCGCCGAATGCTACCGTCCCGCCGCTCTGCCAAGGCGAGCGTCCCCGGAGAACACATGCAGCGTTCGAGTGGAGTCCTCCTCCACCCCACGAGTCTCCCCGGCCCCTGGGGCGGTGGTGATGTCGGTCCCGAAGCCCGTCGGTTCGTGCAGTGGCTGCGCAGCGCTCGCCAGGCGTGGTGGCAGATGCTGCCCCTGGGGCCCGTCGATGGGTCCGGCTCGCCCTACAATTCCCCGTCGGCCTTCGCGGGGAGCCCGGGGCTGATCTCCATCGACGACCTGATCGCTGACGGACTCCTCGACGCAGCGAGCAGGTCGGTGCGCGAGCTTCGTGCCGATGCCCCGGCCGGCAAGGTGGACTTCCGCTTCGTACGCGAGCGCAGGGTGCCCCTCGTGAGGCAGGCCGCGCTTGCCCTGGCGCGCGACGACGCAGGCGCTGTGGAGGCCTTTGCCGAGGCCAACGCATGGGCGGTTGAGTGGGCGGAGTTCGCGGCGCGCAAGGCGGCCAGTGGCGATGCGGCCTGGTGGCAATGGAAAGAGCAGGCTGTCTCGTGGGACGACGTCGCCACGGAGCTGGCGGTGCAGCTGCTCTTCGCGCGGCAGTGGGACCGTCTCCACGCCGCCGCCGGCGACGCAGGCGTGGGCCTCATCGGGGACATTCCCATCTTCGTCAGCGCGGACTCGGCAGACGTCGCCAGTCACCGCGAGCTCTTCCTTCTCGGCGCAGAGGGTCGGCCTGATGTGGTGGCCGGAGTGCCGCCCGACGCGTTCTCCCCCACAGGACAGAAGTGGGGCATGCCCCTGTACGACTGGGAGGCCAACGCCCAGGAGGGCTTCCAGTGGTGGCGGTCGCGGCTGACGGGGCTGCTCGAGAGAGTCGACCTGGTGCGGATCGACCACTTCCGCGGCTTCGCGGCGGCGTGGCACGTCGGTGCCGACGAGCCCGACGCCATCCATGGAGAGTGGGTGCCCGGACCCGGTGCTGCGCTCTTCGAGGCCCTGCGGGACGCGTGCAATGGAGAGCTGCCGGTCATCGCCGAGGACCTCGGAGTGATCACTCCGGCGGTGGAGGACTTGAGGGATCGGTTCGGCTTGCCCGGGATGCGCATCCTCCAGTTCGCCTTCGGTGGGGAGCCGAACCATCCATTCCTGCCCCACTCGTATCCCGAACGCTCGGTCGTCTACACCGGCACCCACGACAACCAGACGACGGCGGGTTGGTGGGCAGGCATCGGAGACGACGAGCGGGCGCGTGTTCTTCGCTACCTCGGTGGTGGCACGGGAGACCCCTCGTGGGACCTGATTCGGCTTGCCTGGGACTCCCGCGCTGAGCTGGCCATCGCACCCATGCAGGACCTGCTCAGCCTCGGTGACGAAGCCCGGTTCAACACGCCGGGGCTCGCCGAAGGGAACTGGGGGTGGCGACTCTCGGAGCCAGTCGCCGAACTGGTCGCGGGACGGCTGGCCGAGGTGACGCTCCGCGCAGGCAGAGGCCGTTGACCGTGCATCATCAGGAAGAGTTCGTGGTCTCGACCACCGGGCAAGGTCTCTACGCAGTGACCCGTCAGGTCCAGGCGATCGCGGCTCGGGCGGGGGTGGACATCGGATTGGCCACCGTCTTCGTCCGCCACACATCTGCGTCGCTCATCATCAACGAGAACGCCGATCCCGATGTGCCGCGGGACCTGCAGGCCTTCTTCGAACGCCTGGTCCCCGAAGGCGATCCTCTCTACCTGCACACCGCCGAGGGTCCCGACGACATGCCCGCCCACGTGAAGTCTGCGTTGACGGCGACCACCCTCGGCATTCCCATCACGGCAGGGCGCGCCGCCCTGGGGACCTGGCAGGGCGTGTACTTGTGGGAGCACCGGCGGGCACGACACGAGCGGCGAGTGATCGTGCACGTGAGTGGGAGTCGCTGAGCGGGGCCGGCCGGGTGGCCACCCCTTGTCACCACCGAAGGCCGAAGCCTCATGCCACTGGCCCGGGGCGGCTTCGGTCCGAGGAGGGCGACCACGGGCTGCCGCCCCAGCGCCCATGGCAGGGTTCGGCCCCCGCGGCGAGCCGGTGCTTGATTTGTGGCCCCAGGGGCCTCAGCGTGTGGGCCCATGTTGTTCGTGACTCCCAACCTCAGCATCCCGTCTCAGTTTCTCGAGGTCCGCTACGCGCGCTCGGGTGGACCGGGAGGGCAGCACGTCAACAAGACGGAGACTCAGGTCGACATGCGGCTCCATGTGGGGGCATGTGACGTGCTCCGTGACTCCGTCAAGGACCGCCTCCGCCTGCTGGCCGGCAATCGCATGACCAAGGACGACTCGCTCCAGGTGGTGTGTGGCCGCAATCGCGAGCGACTCCAGAACCAGAAGGAGTGCGAGCAGCGCCTGCGGGAGTTCATTCTCGAAGCCATGAAGCCGCCTCCGGCTCCACGGAAGAAGCGGCGCGTCTCCCGCGCTGCCAAGCGCCGGCGCGTGGACGCCAAGCGCGCCAAGGGAGACAAGAAGTCCTCGCGGAGCAAGCGGTGGCGGGACGGGGACTGACCGGTCGAGCTTGACCTCCTGGTCACTCCGGAGACCAGTCACGGGTTGTTGTGGCACCTTTGCTGGTCGCTGGAGTGACCATCAGGGCGGGCGGACCGCGCCACGCGGGCCCGAGAACCCAACGATTTCCTGGGTCCAGCAAATGTGGCACCGATGTTGCGAAGCAAGGGGACATGCAACGCTTCGTCTCTCTCGCTGTCCTCGCCTTCTTCCTCGCCTCCTGCTCTGCGGTCACTCTGCACGACGAGCAGGCCTCCGAGCCGCTCGTCATTGCCGAGGCTCTGCGCACCTTCCCCGCGCAGGACCTCTTCGCCGAGGCCGGAGCGGAGTACGACGTTCCGGCTGACTTGTTGGCGGCCATCGCCTGGAAGCAGTCCAGCTTCGCTCCCGCCGAGGAGCTGCCCCACACCACGGCCGAGGAAGGGGACGGTCACGAGCACCGCCCCGCTCACGGGTGGATGGGGCTGACCGACGAGCAGGTCACCCGAGCCGGCGCCCTGACCGGTCTCGGTGCCGAGGCCATCGAGTATTCCCGCGAGGAGAACGTCTTCGCGGCCGCCGCGTTGCTCGACGCCCTCCGCAACGAGATGGCCTTCGCCGCCTCCCCGACCATCCCCAACGCGACCTGGTGGCGCCCCACCGTCGCCTTCGTCGAGCTCGACGAGGCCTGGCTCTCGCACGCGTGGGCCCGGGACGTGTTCGAGACCCTGCAGCGGGGGCTCGCCGTGCCGACCCTGGCGGACGACGTGGTCGAGATTCTTCCGCGCGACCTTCCGGGACTGGCCGACGTCGAGTACGTGCTGCCGCCAACCTCGGACGGCTCCGCCTTCGCCGCCGGCACCGACTACCCCGGCGCGGCTCGGTTCACGGCCGCTCACAGCTCCAACCAGTCGTACCGCGCCAACGGCGCCGCATCCATCCAGCGGGTGGTGATCCACACTGTCGAGGGCTCGTACGGCGGCGCGATCAGCTGGTTCCGCAACCCCTCGGCCAACGTCTCCGCCCACTACGTCGTGCGCAAGTCCGACGGCGAGGTCACCCAGATGGTGCGCGACGCGCGCAAGGGCTGGCACGTGTGCGGGAGCAACAACGACACCATCGGCATCGAGCACGAGGGGGCTGCGGGGAACGCCGCCACCTGGACGCCTGAGATCCTGGACGCATCCGCCCGGCTCACCGCCTGGCTCGTCACGCAGTACAACATCCCCATCGACCGAAACCACATCGTGGGGCACGGCGAGATCCAGGGCGCCGGCTGCGCGTTCCGCTCGGACCCCGGCGTGCACTTCCCGTGGTCGCAGTACATGCAGAAGGTCCAGAACTACGCCTCCGGCGGTTCCTCCGCTGCGCCGCCCCCGGCGGATCTGCCGGATCCCCCTGACCTGCCCTCGACCCCCACTCCGCCGCCCTCGACGAGCGCGGTGAGCTTCCAGAGCCCGCGTGACGGAGACGTGGTGGCGAACCCAGTCCAGATGCGCATCCTCAGCAGCAACGTGCACCACGTGAACGTCTACGTGGGTCCCTACCTGGTGGCAGAGAACCTCACCGCGTCCCCGGTGCACGTTGGCGTCGGTCTGAACGTGATGGGTAGCCGCACCCTCAAGGTGAAGGGCTACTCCGCGAGCGGCGCAGTGCTCGCGACGGACACGGTCACTGTGGATGTAGTGAACGCACCGGGGCAGGTCAGCCCTGTCGCCACCCAGCAGAGCGGAATGACGTACCAGCTCGCGGCCACGTCGAACCCCGCAGGAGCCTACGTGCGGTATTGGGTCGACGGTTGGCCCCTGACGGACACGAACACCGGCTCGAGTGAGGCGCCGGCCCCGGACTACGGGCTGACCTACACCTTCGGATACGCCGCCTACGGTCGCCAGCTGGTCGCGCGGTCCTACGACGCAGCGGGGAACCTGCTCGGCGAGGGCTTCAGCTACATCGACGTGAACTCCGCGAGCCCGTCCGTGGACGAGGAGATCACGGCCGTCGATGTGCAGGAGGCCGGTGGCACCGTCATGTACCTGCAGTCCGCCGCGACCGCGGGGGTGGCGTACGTGGAGTACTGGATCGAGGGCTACCGACTCACGGACATGGCCACCGGGGCGACCCGGGCAGAGCCCAACAACTACAGCATGTGGTACCAGTTCAACTACTGGGGAGAGCGGCAGCTGGAGGTGCGCGCCTACGACGCAAACGACGACCTCGTCGACACCTGGAACCAGTCGGTGTGGGTGCCCGCCCCTCAGCTCGAGGTGACCTGGCAGAGGCTCGGTACGAAGGCGTACCGGTTCGACGCCGACGCCCCCGCCGGCACCGACCGCGTGGTGATCGAGATCGACGACTGGGCACTGCCCCACAAGGTCACGGGCAACCAATGGGCCGTTGGTCCGCAGTTCCTGCTGCCCTACGACTTCAACTACGGCGGCTACCGCAGTCTGCGCGCCCAGGCCTTCGACTCGGTGGGCAACGTGCTGGGGACCTACGAAACCATGATCCAGGTCTACTAGCGCGCGGCCGGAGGAGCCCGATCTCGGCGTCGACTGCGGTCGTCGGTCCCTGCGACGTGCTGGAGCACGCCTCGCTCAGTCGCGCAGGTAGGGGTAGCCCTCGGGCTTGATGGCCAGGACCGCGCAGTTGGCGCGCTTCACGACCCGCTCGGCGGTGCTCC
>JAGSHC010000409.1 GCA_023954745.1 Deltaproteobacteria bacterium
CCTCCTCGACGGCGGGCTCCTCCTCGACGGCGGGCTCCTCCTCGACGGCGGGCTCCTCCTCGACGGCGGGCTCCTCCTCGACGGCGGGCTCCTCCTCGACGGCGGGCTCCTCTGCCGGCTCGGGCGTGGCCTTCATGGCGGCCGCCGACTCTTCGCGGGCCTTTGCCCAGGCGTCCAGGTCTTTCTTCGGCAGCGCGCCGCGGAGCTTCGTCGCGCCGGAGAACGTCAGCGCCGAGCCGATCCCGATGCCAGCCCCCAGGGGCCCGGCCACCGCCAGTGACGCGGCTGGCTGCTTCGTCGCGAAGGGCAACAGGACCAGCGCGCTGACAAACGTGGTGGCCAGCAGGGGAATGCCGATGGCGAGGCGCGCCGAGGCCGCCTCGCGGGAGACGGCCCCTTCGACGTCCCACGGCTCGTTGGGGAGCAGCGTGAGCAGCTCGAGCGCCTCCGCCGGGGCCTCCACCACGACCGCCGAGCCCTCCGGGACGCCGACCACCACCGTCAGATGCTCGACCCATCCCGCGGCAATCTCGAGGGGGACGCTGTCGTCGACGGGCACGCCCACGCCGAGCTGCGCCTCCACTGCGCCCTGGGCCTCCACGACGCTTCGAGGACTCAGGACCTCGACCCGCACCAGGCCCTTGACCTCGTGAAACACGAGTCCGGTCCGCACGCCGTCCCCCTCCAGCACCAACAGCGAGCGGTCGCCGGGGCGAGGGTCCAGGGGCCACTTCGTCCACGGGACCATGGTGAGACCGGCCTTGCGCGCCCGGAAGCCGCTGCGGTGGGTGGTCCAGGGGACGCCCGGGTAGCCCCGCTGGTGCAGCTCGACGAGGTCGGGGAGCCAGGCAGACGCTGGCTCTGACCCCTCCTCGGTGGCCGCGTCGGCGACCTCCTCGGCCCACCCCATCTGGGGCACCAAGAATACGAGGAACAGGACGGCGAATCGCATCATCAATACAGGGGCCCCAACACGAGACGCGGGTCCGGGAATCTCCGCAACGCCGCCTCGCGCTCGGCAGGGTCTACCACGCCGGGGAGGTCGTGGGTCTGCGGTCGCTCCAAGCTCAGCTGAAAGTGCAGGTGTGGAGGCCACCCCCCGTTCTCGGACTCGTCCCCCAGGACGCCGAGCTCCTGCCCCGCGACGATGGACTGACCTGGCGATACGTCATCCAACGATGCCGACGACAGGTGGCCATAGAGCGCCCACACGGTCTGCCCCTCGAGGACGTGCTCCGTCACGATGACGTGCCCGTAGTCCCCCGGCTCGGGGTTGCTCCCGGCTGCGAACACCACTCCGTCAGCGAAGGCCTTGACCGGGGTTCCCGGAGGGCCTCCCAAGTCGATGCCCACGTGCAGCGTGCGCGCGCCGTCGAAGAGGTCTTGCTCGTACATGCCGCGGCGGTCTTCGTCGTAGCGGCCGATGGCGAAGTCGGAGCTCCCGGCGGGGCGAGGCGCGTCGGGCCGGGTGAGGTCCAGCACCACCACGTCGTCGGGCAGGTCCATGACCGGCGCGAAGCGGAAGTCTGACCAGGGAATGGCGGAGGGGTCTGCCACGACGGTCACCATAGCGGCCGGCAGGGCCGCGGCGCGGGGGCTCATTGCGCCGGTCCCTTCAAAGGAAAGCTTGCCTGGGGCATCGAACGAGGTCCAAGCTGAGAAGAGCGGAGTCGGGTCCGCGGTGGGCCTCATCTCCTCTGGGAGAGCGATGTCTATGCGGCTGCGCAGAGCAATCACGAACCTCGTCGAGACCGGCCCCCTCCTCAAGGAAGGCATGGCGTCAGGCAACCTCAAGGTGCTGGCGAACCTGCTGGGCCCCGCGTTCCGCGGCCTGATCATGGAGACCCAGAAGAACGGTCCCCACACCCGCATGCCGGTAGGCAACACCGCCCTCTTCGACTGGGAATACCGCCAGGACAAGGAGCAGCTCCAGCGGCTGTACGAGGCAGCGAAGCGCGACCAGTGGAACGCGACGACGGACATCGACTGGACGGGGCAGATCGACCCCTACGACCCCAACGTGATGCTGCTCCCCAACGACTACCTGATCATGCAGGACCACCCTGCCTTCAAGTCCCTGTCCAAGAAGGAGATGGCGACCCAGCGCCACGCAATCCTCACCTGGCTGCTCTCCCAGTTCCTCCACGGAGAGCAAGGGGCGCTCTACGCGGCGGCCCAGGTGACCTCGGCGGTGCCCTGGATGGACGCCAAGCTGTACGGCAGCACCCAGGTGGTGGACGAGGGGCGCCACGTGGAGGTGTTTCACCGCTACCTCACGGAGAAGCTCGAGCGGCTCTACACCATCGACGACAACCTGTACGTCATCATCGACGCCCTCATGCGCGACTCCCGCTGGGACATGAAGTTCCTGGGCATGCAGATCATGATCGAGGGCCTGGCCCTGGGCTCCTTCGCGACCATCCGCGCGGCGACCGACGAGCCGCTGCTCAAGAACATGCTCGGCTACGTCATCGCCGACGAGGCCCGGCACGTGCAGTTCGGGGTGGTGGCGCTGCGCGACTGGTATGTGCAGAACGACGCGCTGTCCGAGCGGGAGCGGCGGGAGCGGGAGGACTGGGTCTTCGAGCTCACGCTGCTGATGCGGAATCGCTTCCTCGCCCACGAGATCTACGACGAATACTGGGCCCACGCCATGAGTCGGAAGGCCTGGGACAAGCTGGTGCTCGGGAGCGGCCTGATGAAGCTCTTCCGGCGCACGATGTTCAAGCGGGTCATCCCCAACATCAAACGCATCGGTCTGCTCAGTGACCGGGTGCGGCCCCGCTACGCCGCCCTGGGCATCCTGCAGTACGAGAACGAGCGCGACGCCACGCGGATGAGCCCGGCGGACATGCTGGTCCCGGCGTAGGACGGCGCGCCCGCCCATTGACCGCCCCACTGCCTCAGCTCCCTGAGAAGCCGTTTAGACTCGCGCGATGTCGACTCACCCCACCCGTTGCCGTATCTGCGAGTCTGCCTGCGGGCTCCTCGCCACGGTGGAGGACGGGGTCGTCACTCGACTCGTACCCAACGCGGACCATCCCCTCAGCCGCGGCTACGCCTGCCGCAAGGGTCCCGCCTTCGCTCAGGTCCAGAACCACCCGAAGCGGGTCACCACTCCCCTCCTCCGGGGACCGGACGGCCTCGCGCCCACCACCTGGGACGACGCCCTGGCCACCCTCGGCCCCCGCCTCGGCTCCATCGCGCGCGAGCACGGCCCCGACTCCGTGGGGCTCTACCTGGGCAACGCCACCGCCCACTCCCTCGGCGCCGTCCTCGGCAGCGAAGCCCTGCGCACCGGCGTCGGCACCAGCAAGGGCTACAGCGCGCTCACCCTCGACAACAGCGAGATGTTCGTCGTGCTCGAAGAGGTCATGGGCAACGCCTGGAGCAACTTCCTCGCCGACTACGACCACAGCGACCTGGTGGTGCTCATCGGCACCGACCCCGTGGCCAGCCAGCCCTCCCAGATCCAGTCCCGCCCCGGGGCCATCTCCACGCTGCTGGAGCGAGCGAGGGCGGACCAGCTCATCGTGGTGGACCCGCGGCGTTCGGAGACCGCGAAGCGCTGCTCCTGGCATGTGCGACCCCGCCCCGGCGGCGACGCGTCCCTCCTTGCGTGGTTGGTGCGCGAGGCCCTGGCGTCCCCCTCGCACCGGGACCGCGCGACCACCGACGCTCTGCTCGAC
>JAGSHC010000377.1 GCA_023954745.1 Deltaproteobacteria bacterium
CCCGGTGGGCCGGTCCCCTCAGCTCGGGCACTGCGCTGAGGCTTCCTCGGACAGCGGGTGGTCGTCCCACCCAGGCTGCTTCCCATGGGCCGTTTGTAGTCCACCGGCCCCGCTCGGCTCGATCGTTGGGCGCCTCGAGGAGTCGGCTGTTTCCTCGACTCGGACTCATGAAGACCGGCCAAATTGCCCCTGGTACGGTCCCGGGGAGGGGCCCGGATGAGGACCGCGGCCAGGCAGGAGGCAGCATGAATCCGCAGGAGAACGCCGCGTCGTTCCGGCTCAAAGCCGGGGCGCTGCGGGAATTGCGTCGTCGCTTGGGACTGACCCAGGCGGAGCTTGCGGACACGGCCGGAGTCTCTCGCCGGACGATCCAGACGGCGGAGAACGGCGGGGCTGTCGCTGCCTGGACGGCCCGCGCGCTCTGCGAGGTGCTCGAGGTCCCCCTGGCCCGGCTGCGAGCGTCTTGCCCGGTAGCCACCCGCGAGCGCCTTCTGTTGGCCGGGCTGGCGCCTGCCTCTCCACCCAGACCCTATCGTCGATAGGGAGGATGAGGTCCGAGACGTCCTCGCCGTGCTCGAGCGGGAGAGACCCTGCGTGCTGTTCGGGCCTCCGGGTGCGGGGAAGACCTCGATCGCCCAATCTGTGGCTGTGTCCTTGGCCCAGCGCTTCCCCGACGGGATCGCATGGGTGGGTGTCGCGGGCGAGCCTCTGGAACGAATCATCGAGGAGCTCCAAGCAGTCGCCCGGGCGGTGGGCCTCGCGTCACTTCCCGAGCCCGGTCGCGTCGGTGCCCGTGCCTGGCTCCGTGCGTGGTCGCTCACGTTCTTCTGGGGAGACCGCGCTCTCATCCTGGATGGGCTGGAGGAGGTCGAGGAGCTCGAAGCGATCTGGGCCGACGACGCTCCGGGGCCGGTGCTCCTGATCACCGATCGGCGCAGCGTCGTCGACCGCGTCGGGGCGGAGGCCGTCGAGGTTGGTCCACTCGCACGGGAGAGCGGGGTCCACCTCTTGACCCTGCTGGTCGGGGAAGCCCGCGCCGCGGCGGACCCAGTCGGGCTGGAACAGCTCGTCGAGTTGGTGGAAGGCCGCCCTCGCCCCATCGCCGTCGCGGGGAAGGTCCTCGCCACGGAGCGCCTCACCCGTCCGTCGGACTACCACGCTGAACTCCAGGCCTCCGTCGAGGACACAGGCGGCATGGCGCCCTCGTTCTTCGGGTGTCCGCAGCTCGACCGGCACCTCTGCCCCGCCGTGCAACACGCCTTGCATCGGTGGGCTCCGTTCGGCAGGGCGGTGTTTCCGCTCTCTTGGGCAGTCGCCGCCGCGGAGCGAGACGAGCCCACGGTGCGCCGGATCCTGTCGCAACTCGAGGAACTCTACTTGGCGTGGGTTCGCGTTGACTGCGGGGGGGAGTTGACGATCAAGCTCGATCCGATCGCCGCGGCCTGTGGGGAACTCGGGGTCGGCGGACGTCGATCTGCCGACGCCGTCCGCGTCATTGAACACGCGAGGCGTCGGGCGTTGCAGCTGCCACCGGAAGAGGCCGCTGAAGAGAGGACGCGTGCGTGGACCCGTGAGGAGTGCGCGTGGGTGGCGGTCCTGGACTGGCTCGCGGCTGCGCTCCCTGGGGAGCACGCGAGCGAGTTCGGACGCCTGCTCGGAGCTCTCGGGCCGTCCCTCCTTGGTCGACGCCGTGCGGATGCGTCGCGGTGGGTTGGCGCCGCGCTCGCGTTCTTGCCGGGCGAAGATCCGGAGCGCTGCATGCTGGTGGCGCTCGGTGATGCGCTGACCACCGCTTGATCAGGCGGTTGCGCACTGCTCGCGCCTAGCTTGCGCTCCCCTCGCGCCTGCGACAAAACGCCGCACCCTTACTGTGCGCGGGCCGTCGCCGAGAAACCCAATCCACATGGCTGACGGTTGAGGAGGAGGAATCATGAACAGTACGAAGAAGGCTCTTGGCATCCTTGCCGCATGCGTCTCGCTGGCCCCCGGGGCTGCGCTCGCGCACAACCACAACACGTGCGTCGCGGAGGCCGTCATGCAGACCGGCGACTTCGACGGTGACGGGACCATCACCCCGAACGACCTGCAGATGCTCAACGCCTACAAGGACGCAGGGGACTATGCGGCGTTCTTCGACATGAACGCCGACGGCCTGCTCAATGGGCAGGACACCTCGATGGTCGCCCAGAACATGGGAACAGCGGGCTCTGTCCGCGACGGCCAGATGGCGTCCCTGTTTGCGTCCACCGAGCCGTACCGAAACATGAGCGCGGCCCTCGCGGACGGGTACATCCCGTTCACGCCCGATCTGTACGGCCACGGGATCCACTTCGCCAACTTCGGCCTGATCAACAGCTGGGCCAGCCGGGGGTTCACCGTCGACGAGCCCGAGGGCCTGAACTACTCCAACACCGGCGAGCTCATCGCCGCGTTCTACTACGCCCCGGGAGGCATCGACCTGTTCGACTACGGCCAGGCGCCCGAGGCGGACACCTACTTCCAGCTGCTGCCCGTGCCCCCCTCGCTCGACGGCGTGCACCCCCATGACTGGCACAACCACGTGGGCACCTGCTTCGCGGGGGCGTCCTGCCCGGTGCCGGGCTTCGACCAGTGCATGACACAGCAGGCCTGCTCGGACATCGGGGGCACCAACTGGAGCCCGAAGTTCCACATGCTCCACGTGTGGATGTACGAGTTCAACCAGTGTGGGCCCTTCGCCGGCATCGATCCCGACATCTCGATCGGCGCCCCGCACGAGCCGAACCACGGTGACTGCAACCCCGAGGACATCGTCCCGGTGGTGGTGAACAGCACGGAGCCGCCCATGGGCTTCGAGCCGAACGCCTGCTACGACGACTAGCGCGTCAACGACGGACTCTGCGCGGGCTCGGGGAGTGCATCTTCCCGGGCCCGCGCTCGTTCTGGCCCCTCCGGCCGGCGGGAGACAGCCGGCGCCGGGCCCTGGGGCTTCGGCCGACCTCTTCGTCAAGGGCGGACCAGGCTCGCAGGGGAACCTCGGCACGCTGCTCTCAGAGAGGTATCGGGGTGACGGGGTGACGGGGTGACAGGGTGACGAAGGAGACGCGAAACCTGCCAGGCGCCAATTGACTCTTCGATGCCCCGTATCCCCACCTGCCACCGGCAGACACTGCCTCTCTACGAGCGACCGAACGAGCTAGCCTCGCTGCGCACGCAGGAGCTTCTCGTGATCAACCGGTACCACCATCGCCAGCCTCCCCAAGACCGCCTCATCCGCATGGCGACCTTGGCCCTGTTTCTCGCGGCCAACGGTGGCTGCACACCCTTCCCGAGCCTGCCGTCTGACGGCTCTCCGGGGACCTACTCTGTGTCCTTCGACCACGCTGGGGTGCGGCGCGAGGCCATCGTGTATGCGCCCGAGGCGGTGGCGGGCGGCGGGGCGGCTCCGATGCTCCTGAACTTCCACGGCTACGGCAGTACCGCCGCGGACCACATGGAGCGGGCGGACATGCGTTTGCTGGCGGAGCAGGAGGGGTTCCTCCTTGTCTATCCGCAAGGCACGCGGCTCCAGGGGGAGACTCATTGGAACAGCGCAGCGCCGTCGGATGACAACAAGAGCAGCGCCGATGACTTCGGGTTCGTAGCGGAGCTGATCGACACCCTCGGTGCTGCGTACGAGCTCGATGCGGACCGCGTCTACGCAGCGGGGTACTCCAATGGTGGGATGATGTCGTTCGGCTTGGCCTGCTACCTGGGCGACCGTATCGCCGCGGTGGCTGCGGTCTCCGGGGCGATGCTCGACGACATCGGCGTGGAGTGCACACCCCCACACGCCACGTCCGTCATCACCCTGCACGGCACCGCCGACTCAGTCCTCCCATACGAGGGCGCCGAGGGGATGCGCTCGGCCCTGGGCGTCGTCGAGTTCTGGACGGAGCTCAACGAGATCACCGAGGAGCCGACGACCACATCGACGACCGATGGGGGCACAGAGGTGGAGTCCTTCGTGCACACAGGCGGACTCGGGGGTACCGAGGTGCACCACCACCGCGTGGTCGGCGGTGATCACGTCTGGTTCGAGATCGAGATCGACGGCGCAGACACGAACCGCCTGATCTGGGAAACAGTCTCTCGTTTCGGCCTCGATGGAGCGCTCTGAGCGGACCGGTGGAACGCTTGTCGCTGAGTGGCTCGACGCTTCGCTGGTGAGAAACGGCCCGGTGACATGCCGGCATGTCGTTGCTCTCGCCGGGGGCTCAATCCGCATCGACCGGAGATGCACTCCGCAGGGAAGTACGGCTGCGGGTACGGAGCCCTCCCACGAGGAGGAGAAGGAGGATCAGCGCGGTTTCCGTGCTGGGCCGCTCGCCGATTGACGACTGACAATCGCAGCCTCCGCTGCCCCCCACGAAGATTGGGTCGTCGGTGCTCACGTTGTCGTCGTCGCCCGTCGCGGAGTCGTCATCGTCTCCGGCCGAGTCGTCGTCGTCGCCCGTCGCGGAGTCGTCATCGTCGCCGGCGGAGTCGTCGTCGTCACCCGTCGCGGAGTCGTCGTCGTCACCCGTCGCGGAGTCGTCGTCGTCGCCTGTTACATCGTCGTCATCGCCGGCCGAGTCGTCGTCGTCGCCCGCCGCGTCGTCGTCGTCGCCTGTTGCGTCGGGACCGTCGCCGGCGGTGGCGGGGTCGTGTCTCG
>JAGSHC010000399.1 GCA_023954745.1 Deltaproteobacteria bacterium
GGTCCTCCGTCGAGGGGGCCCAGTACGACTTCGCCTTGCAGACTCACAGCCTCGACGTGGCCGCCGAGCACAAGAGCCTGTCCGTCGGGGCCGCGACCCTGGCCGGGGGAGCCGGGGCGTCGGCGAGCACCCAGGACAACGTCTACACCGGCGTGCCCCTCATCCCGAACCACCGCTCCTTCGATGTGGGCGTCTTCGGGTACGAACGCGTGCAGACCCAGGCAATCGCCCTCGAGGTGGGGGCTCGCTACGACCACCAGGGCCGTCGCTCCTTCCTCAGCGAGAGCGCGTATGCCCGGCACGAGGGCCGCGGAACGCTCAGCGAGGACGACTGCGACCTCGCCGAAAGTGTCGCGCGCTGCGGCCTGGCGTTCGATGTCGGCAGCGTCTCCGTCGGCGCCCTGGTGCATGCCGTGCCCGACGTCCTCGACGTGAAGCTGGACTTGTCGTCGGCAAGCCGCTTCCCCAACGGCGACGAGCTCTACATGAACGGTTCCGCGCCCACGTTCCCGGTGTACGCGGCGGGTGACCCGTCCCTCGGCCCAGAGACCACCTGGTCGCTCTCACCCACCGTCGGCTTGTCGCTGGGCTGGTTCGAAGGAGAGCTCTCCGGCTTCTTCTCGTACATCAACGACTACATCGCCTTCACGCCCGACCTGGGCCCCGACGGCTCCCCCACCTTCGACGTCACCATCCGGGGCGCCTACCCGCGCTTCAGCTACCGCGCAGTGCACTCGCTGTTCTACGGGATCGACGGAGGCTTCACCCTGGGACCGCAGTGGCCGGTGTCGCTCCGTCTGGGGGGAAGCCTCGTGCGAGGTGAGGAGTTGGCGACGGGGACTCCCTTGCCCTTTGTTCCCGCCGACCGCATCCACGGCAGCGTGCGCTGGACGCCCCCGCACGTGGGAGTGCTTCACGAAGCGTTCATCGAGCTCTCCGGCGAGTACGTCTTCGAACAGCGGCACATCGACGAGGCGGCCGACCTCGCCCCGGCCCCCGATGCCTACTTCCTCCTCGGCGCGGGCGCCGGTGCTCGCTTCCATGTCCGCGGCGAGAACACGCTGGAGGTGGGCATCGAAGGCGGCAACCTCCTCAACGCTCGCTACCGCGACTACACCTCACTTCGCCGGTACTACGCCGACGAGCCAGGCCTCGAAGTCCGCCTGCGACTTCGTTTCGAGTTCCACCAGCACCCCATGCAGAGGTCCCTCGATGATTCTGACCCGACTCCTGATCCCGACCATCATCCTGACGACCCTCCTGGCGGGGTGTGAAGACCCCACCGACCCGGGCGACCAGAACGAGCAGGAGCTCATCACCACGGTGGAGCTCACGCTGACCCCCGACGGTGGTGGCGACGACGTCGTGGCGCGCTGGGCCGATCCCGAGGGAGACGGCTCGCCGGTCATCGACGATGTGCTGCTCGACGCCGGCGGGTACACCCTCGCGGTGCGGTTCCTGGACGAGTTGAGCTCGCCCGTCGAGGACATCAGCGAGGAGGTAGCCGCGGAGGCCGACGAGCATCAGGTGTTCTTCACCGGGCCCGGCGTCGAAGGCCCTGCGAGCACCGCAGAGGCGGCGACGGTATTGACCCACGCGTACACGGACACAGACGACAACGGCTTGCCGCTGGGTCTGGAGAACTCGGTGGACGCAGTGGCGGGGACCACCGAGCTCACCGTGACGCTGCGGCATCTCCCGATGCAGGGTGATGTGGCGCAGAAGACCGAAGGCATCGCGGGGACGGTCGCCGAGGCCGGCATCGGGGCGATCGCCGGCGACACCGACGCCGAGGTGACCTTCAGCGTGGACGTGCAGTAGGCCAGAGGAAGGCAGGAGGCCTGTGAAGGGCCTCCTGTCTGCGCCGACCCTCGCGGCGGTCGCTCAGGGCCCGCGCGAGGTCGCCCTGACATAGACCACACGGCTCTCCTCGGTGGGAGCGGCGCCGCGCTGGTCGACAATGGGGCCCAGGAGGCGCCATCCAGAGGCGTGAAGCAATGCCGTCAGGGCCTGGGCGGAGCGAATCTGAAGCCGGAGCATCGACTGGCGCTCTGAGCCGTCGGGAAGTCGCCAACGACGGCCCACCTGGAGCACTCCCCCGGCGCGCTCCACGACGGTCTCTCGATAGGACGCGGCCTCTCCGCCGAGAGTCACCTCGGTGCGCCCGTTGGGCCAGGCGCGACCTGGTGTGGGCTCATGCGGCCACACCTGGGCCTCGAGGGCGAGGTCGCCGTTGGGCGCCGCGGTGCGTGCGGTCCCCAATACGTCTGCGACCCCCACGTCATCGAAGAGAGCGAGCAGGTTGTAGGGGGCCAACACGAGGTGGAAGCGCGCCTCCGAGCTCCAGATACGGGCGTCTCCCTGCAGCAGCCTCTCGGGTGGTAGGTCGGCGGCGGCGAGCCGCGCCCGTCCTCGAGCGACGCGGGCGGAGTCGAGTTCGAGGCCCCAGGCGTCGTGCCCCGCGGCGAGCAGGGCCCTGAGGACGCGGCCACAGCCGGCGCCCAGCTCCAAGACCGGGCCGTCTGCCTCCGCTGCGAGGGCCAGCCAGAGAGGGAGGTCGAGGGCGCCTCGCTGCTCGTCGGCGACGGCGTCGAAGAGGGCGGCATCACCCCAGTCTTCAGGGTGTCCGCTGGCGGCGGCTACAGCCCCTCCATCTTGACGAGGATCTCCTTCATCACCTCCGAGGTCCCGCCACCCACGGTGAGGAGCCGGATGTCCCGCCAGGCGCGGCCCACCGGATACTCGGTGGTGTAGCCAAAGCCGCCGTAGAACTGCATGCAGTCGTACATGACCCGCTGCGCGAGGTCGCCGCAGAAGAGCTTCGCCATGGTGATCTCGCGGGTGGCGGGCTGGCCGCGGTCCTCGAGATCCACGGCGCGGTAGCAAAGCCAGCGCCCCGCCTCGATGGCGGTGAGGTGCTCGGCGAACCTGTGGCGCCACACCTGGAACTTGCCGATGGGGCGGCCGAAGGCGGATCGCTCGGTGCCGTACTGAATGGCCTCTCTCACGGCCTTCTCCATGCCCGCCATGGCGGAGAGGGCGGCCACGAGCCGCTCCCCCTGGAAGTTGGTCATGATGTGATAGAAGCCCATGTTCTCTTGGCCCAGCAGGAAGCGGGCCGGCACCCGGCACTCATCGAAGAACAGCTCTGCCGTATCGCTGGCGAGGTTGCCGATCTTGTCGAGCTTGCGGCCGATGGAGTAGCCCTTCACGTCGGTGGGGAACGTCAGAAGCGAGATGCCTCCGAACCCGTCCTCGCCGGTGCGCACGCCGAGGGTGATGAAGTCGGCACGGGTGCCGTTGGTGATCCACAGCTTCTGGCCGGAGATGACGTACTCGTCGCCCACCTTGCGCGCGCGGCACTCCAAGTTGGCGACGTCCGACCCTGCATTGGGCTCGGAGATACCGAGGGCGGCGATCTTGTCGCCGGCGACCGCAGGCTTGAGGAAGAGATCCTTCTGCTCCTCGGTCCCAATCTCGTGGATGATGGGGGTCGCCATGTCGGACTGGACCATCAAGGCCATGGCCACGCCGGCGTTCTCGCAGTAGGTCAGCCCCTCGACGTAGGCGGTGGTGGCCCACCAGTCCATGCCCAGGCCGCCCCAGCTCGGATCGACGCGGATGCCGAGGAGGCCCATCTCGCCTGCCTTCTTGAAGAGCTCGACAGGGAAGATGCCCTCCTTGTCCCACTCCTCGGAGTAGGGAGCGATCTCCTTGATGCAGAAGTCCTTGACCGCCTGGCGCAGGGCGCTGTGCTCAGGGGTGAAGGGCGGGAAGGCAGGGGCGCTGGGGGAGTTCATGGCGGGGAGTCTACGCAGCGCGAGGCTCCCGCGCGAAGGCCGAGGCGGGGCGGGGGGCGAAGAGGCGGGGGGCAAGTGGCGGGGGCTGCGGCGCAGGGTCGGGCGGTTGACCCCGGATTGGCGTCAAGTGGCGGGGGCTGCGAC
>JAGSHC010000165.1 GCA_023954745.1 Deltaproteobacteria bacterium
GACAGCACCGCCGACGACGACGACAGCACCGCCGACGACGACGACAGCACCGCCGACGATGACGACAGCACCGCCGACGACGACGACAGCACCGCCATCGTCGACGACCCGGACGTCCCTGACTGCGGCTGCTCGAGCTCCATCGGCGACGGGGAAGCAGGCGCGTTCATCGCCTTCCTTCCCCTCGTTCTGCTCGGACGCCGTCGCCGGAGCCCCCAAGACGCGTAGACTGCGCCGCGTGTCACGCATTGGTCGCTACGAACTGAAGCAAGTCCTGGGTCATGGCGCCTTCGGGGCCGTGCATCGCGCGGAGGTGAAGGGCCCCCTGGGCTTCACCGAGGAGCTCGCCGTCAAGGTGATGCACCCCAGCGTGGCGGCGGCCGATCCCGATGCGTTGCCCGGACTCGCGGACGAGGCCCGCATCCTCAGCCACCTGCGCCACCCCAACATCGTGGGGCTGCGGGGCTTCGAGGAGATCGAGCAGGACGGCGAGACTCATCACGTCCTGGTGCTGGAGTACGTCCGCGGCGTCACCGTCGACCAGATCCTCATGCTGCTCGAACACCTCAAGCGGCCCCTGTCCCCCATCGCCATCATGACGCTGTTCGACGACGCCCTGAGCGGCCTCGAGCACGCTCACAAGGCCACGGGGCCCGACGGGGAGCCCCTCGGCCTCGTCCACCGGGACCTCAAGCCTCCGAACCTGATGGTCGACACGCGCGGAAACCTGCGGATCCTCGACTTCGGGATCGCCCTCGCCCGCGAACGCCTCGTCCACACCATGGTGGGTCGCACCAAGGGCTCGCCGCCCTGGATGAGCCCCGAGCAGGTCCGGGGAGACCCTCTGGACGCGCGCAGCGATCTGTGGGTGCTGGCGACCATCGTCTACAAGCTGCTGACGGGCGAGTGGTGGGTGCGGCCCGCGTCCACCCGCGAGGAGGCCTCGAACGTGCTCCGGGTGCTCGCCCTCACGACCTGGCAGGACCGTCGCGAAGCCTTGACCGCCCAGCTCTCCAAGAAGGGAAGGCTTCCGATGAAGCGGGGCGACCGCAAGCTCATCGAGGCCCTCCTCGAGAGTCTCCTGAATCACGACCGCACGAAGCGACCGGCCAGCGCGGCCGATGTGCGCGTTCGGCTCAGGAACCTATCGTTCTGGAACCTCGAGAAGGGGCACGAGACTCTCGGGAGCGTGTGCCGCGGGATCCTCAAGGCGGGCCCGCGGACGCGGCCGGACGCCACGCCCGTCGCCGCCACGCGGAAGATGCCCAAGGTCACCCAGCTGACGAACCCCGGGACGTCGCTACCAACCGAAAATTCGTAGCGGTTCGGAACCCGAGGCGCAGACTGCGCGCCTCCTCCTCCGCCGAGTACGTCGCCCCGAGCCCCTGCCCCGTGCCTTCGGTCCAGTCGCCGCCGCGACAGACCCGGCGGCCGCTCCCTGCCTCTTCGATGCACCACTCGCGGACCCCGCCGCGCGCGTCGCGCATTCCGTAGACGGACTCGTCCATCCCATACGCACCCACGGGCTCGAGCTTGGGCAACCCCGGACGCGCTCCAGCGCAGTTGCAGAAGCCGGGGTCCCAGGTCTCTCCCCACGGATACCGCCGGCCGTCGACGCCCCGCGCCGCCTTCTCCCACTGCTCGGCCGAGGGAAGGCCGATCTCCATCCCCGCCTGCGTGCTCATCCAGTCGCAGTAGGCGCGCGCATCGCCCCAGCTCACTCCCACCACCGGCAGGCGGCGGGCGGCGCGGGCCGAGTAGGGGCCGGCGCCCGCAGGCACGAGAGGCCCAGGGAGGGGGGCGAAGTGGCCACGTGCGCCCGGCACCATCAGCCTCTCCCCGTGACGGGTACGGGGCGTGCGCCTCTCCGCTTCCGCGGGGTTCTCCACCCGCAGCGCGTCGAGGAAGGAGCCGTAGTCCCGGAAGGTCACGGGAAACGCGGAGATCGCAAAGTCTCCGACGAAGGCCATGGGGAGAGACTCGTGCGCGTGGCGGCGCGATCCGCCGAGGAAGGGCCCTCCCGGCACGTACAACATGCCCCTGGGGACCTCGCTGTGCCCTCGCAGGCTCACCTTGAGCTCGAGTCGGCCGTCTCGGGCCAGGAGGACAGGGACACGCGTCGCGACGTGGTTCGTCGCTTCGAGCATCAGCAGATGCCGCCCGAAGGGCACCCGAGCGTCGGAGAGCGGGGTCGAGCCCAGGTCGATGCCGGCGCCTGGAAGCAGGAGCCGATCCTGCTCGTCGAAGGGGTGGAGCCAGACCCGAGCCCCGGGCGGACTCGACGTCAGGGCGAGGGTGCCGTCGCCTCGGAGGCGCTGCTCCGCGCCAGCGGGGTCGAGGGCGCGAATCCGCGCCTGGGTGCGACGAGCCGCCATGTCGTCACCCGCCCGCTCCTCCTGCCGGAGCCGGCGCATCCACAGGGCGAGCAACCCCTCGACGGAGGCCGGATGCTGCCGGATCAGCTCCAGCGCGTGGCGGTAGCGCTCTTCGGCCTGTTCGAGCAGCTCCACCCGTCGTCCGGTGATCTCTCGCACCCGGTCCTCGGCGTGCCAGAGCGGTCGCTTCTCTTCGATTCGGTCCCAGGGATCGACCTCTATACGGCGGGTCTCCACCTCATTCTTCGCGGCGCGCAGCTCCTCTCCGAGCAGCTTGTGCATGCGGAGGATCTCCACGGCCTGACGGGCCGTCCGGTCCGCGGCATCCGCCCGGCGACGCTCGTCGGCGATGCCTTCGAGGAAGTCCTCCACCTCCCGCGCGAGAGCCGCCACCGACGCCGTGCGCTGGGTTGGGTCCCTCACCAGAGCACGCATGCAGATCGCGTCGAGAGCCTCGGGGATCGCCCGGCCCCGGGCGCGCGAGGACGGCACCTCGAACTCCCCGGTCAAGGTGGCGGCCATCAACTCGTGGGCCGTCACCCCAGGCGCGGCCCTGACGAGGGTGAGAATCTCGTAGAGCACCGCGCCGAGGGCGAAGACATCGAGCCGACGCGGGATCACCTGCGTCTCGTTGTCCAACAGCTCGGGAGCGATGAACCCGGGGGTCCCCGCCGGGACGTCGAGCGCAGGGGGCGCGGGCCCGTCGACGTCATCCACGCGCGCGGCGATGCCCCAGTCGATGAGCTGCACATCTCCGTACGCTCCCACCACGACGTTGTCGGGCTTCAGGTCGCGGTGGATGACGCCGCGCGAGTGGGCGAACTCCACCGCGCCGCAGAGCTGAAGGAAGATCGTCAACAGCCGGGTGCGGGTGTACTCGCCATGAGTGACCGCGTCCCCCTCCCGGAGCAGGCGCAGGATCTCGATGAGCGGGCGTCCCTCCAGGAGCCTCATGGCGAAGAACGGCTGTCCGCTCTCGTCCTGACCGAGCTCGTACACCGGCACGATGTTGGGGTGGTCGAGGGACCCGGTGAGACGGGCCTCCTCGACGAAGGAGTGCACGCTCACCGGCTGCTTCACCAGGTGCGGCGCGAGCTTCTTGATCGCGACGCGGCGCTTGAGGTCCTTGTCCGAGGCGAGCACCACGACGCCCATGGCCCCCTGGCCGATCTTCTCCCTGGCCGAGAAGCGCCCGCTGCTCTCCGTCAGCCGCGTGAGCTTCGGCAGGTCGTCCATGGATTGCGACCAGGCGAGGGCGACCGCGTTGGTGTCGAGAGGCTCGAAGTCCCCGGGATCGCTGCTCACGTCACTCCGAGTCGGGGACGACCAGCGCGACGCCGTCGATGACTTCGGAGAGTCCCTGCGCGAGGTCCGTGATCTCTCGCTCGGCGCGCAACAAGTCGGCTACCCGAGGGACGAGGTCCGCCGGCAGCTGCGGGTGGGCGTCCAGGGTGGCGACTCCTTCGCGGATCCGCTCCAGCGGCTCGGCGAGGGCACCGAGGCTCTCGGTGATGGAGCGAAGCTCGCCCTGAAAGCGCTCCTGGGCTCCCAGAAGCTGGCCCACTCGAAGCAGAGACCGCACCCGCAACAACAAGCTCGAGCGGCGGATGGGCTTGGCGAGGACCTCGTCGGCCCCCACTTCGATGGCGTCCTCGAAGGCGCCGTCGTCCGTCATCCCCGTGAGGAAGACCACGGGGGTGTGGGTGTGCCGGGGGAAGGTCCGGATGATCTCGCACGCCTCGAAACCGTCCACGTCCGGCATCATGCCGTCGAGCAGGATCAGATCGAACCGCTGGTCCCGGGCGGCCTCGACTGCGCTGACGCCGCCCTCGCACGCCACCACGTCGTAGCCCGCCGACCGCAGGATGGCCTCCACCAGGTGGAGGACCTGCACGTTGTCGTCAGCGACGAGAATGCGAAGCCCAGCGCTCATGGCCCGAATCCTACCGACGACCCGTCACCGCTGGGGGCCCAGCCGGGTGACTTCTTCGTCGAGAGACGCCACGGGACCACCAGAGGTGTCGTAGGGGTGATCCTTCAGTTCCCGGAGGATCATCCCGTAGACGTAGGGATCCTCGACCAGGTCCATGTGCCCGAGCCCCTTGACCATGACGTTGCGCACGTCCTCCCCATCGCGGGGAGTAAGAACGGAGGTCTGCCATGGGCAGATGACGTCATGCTTGCTGTAGACGGAGACGAGCCGCACCCCCGCCGGAAAACGGCCAGAGCGGAGTTCCTTGACGAGGGGGCTGATGGGGAACAGTTGCCAGAGCCCTCGCGACAACAGCAAGAGCCCCAGGGCACCACCGAGAGCCGCGGTGGGTGTGCCGTGGTGTGGGGTCCCCAGGGTGATCACGGTGCGCGCGTAGCGGTCGCCGCCCGCGGACTGCACCAGGTAGCGCCCCACCAGGCCGCCCATGCTGTGCCCGATGACGTGCACCGGCCGCCCCGACGTGCGCTCCAGCAGACGCCCCATCTTCCCGTCGATCATGCGCGCGATGGTGGGGATCGACCGGGTGTTCAGTCCCAGGAGACCCCCGAGATTGAAGCTGACCACCCGGAACCCATCGGCGCGCAAGCGCTCCTCGAGGCTCGCCATCACCCGTCGGGTCTGGAAGAAGCCCTGGATCAGCAACACCGCGTCGCCCCCCGGCTCACCGAAGTCGTCACGGCGCTCCGACATGTCGCCGGCGTAGTAGCGCAGCGCGCCGACGTTGCCGAAGAAGGCACGGCCGACACCCCGAGCGATGCGGAATGGCAGGCGCTGGTTCCAGGTGGTCACGGACCGCATTCTCGGGCCCCGAAGCCGTTGTTGCAAAGGCCGAGGCTGGTCCTGCATCATCCGCTCCTGTCGAGCCCCCCGACAGATCCCCTCATCAGAAAGCCAGGCCCACCGTGGAACGCGATCGCTACAAGGAAGCCGGCGTCGACATCGAAGCGGGTGCACGACTCGTGGACCGCATCGGTCCTGCCGTCGCCGCCACCCGACGCCCCGAGGTCCTCGGAGGGCTCGGTCACTTCGGCGCGATGTGGGCGATCCCCGCGGGCAAGTTCAAGGATCTCGTCCTCGTGTCCGGCACCGATGGAGTCGGCACCAAGGTGAAGGTCGCCCAGGCGGCAGGCCGGCACGAGACGATCGGGATCGATCTCGTGGCCATGTGTGTCAACGACGTGGTCTGTGCTGGAGCCGAGCCCTTCTACTTCCTCGACTACTACGCCTGCGGGAAGCTCGATGAGATCGTCGCCGCCGACGTGATCAAGGGGATCGCCGAAGGCTGTCGCCTCGCCGGCTGCGCCCTGGTCGGTGGCGAGACCGCCGAGATGCCCGGCGTGTATGCCGAGGGCGTCTACGACCTCGCGGGCTTCTGTGTCGGCGGGGTGGAGCGCAGTGAGATCCTGGACGGGTCGGGAGTCCGCCTCGGCATGAAGCTGGTCGGGCTCACCTCCTCCGGTCTGCACAGCAACGGCTACTCCCTTGCCCGCAAGGTGATCTTCGAGGAGCTCGGCCTCGGGCTCGACGATCCCTTCCCCGGCACCGATCACACGGTCGCTGACGAGCTGCTCACCCCCACGCGCATCTACGTGCAGTCCGTCCTCCGTGTGGTGCGCGACCACGCCGTGGGCGCCCTGTGCCACATCACTGGCGGAGGCTTCGTCGAGAACCTGCCCCGCATCCTGCCCGCGTCGGCCGCCGTCACCATCGACCGCTCCGCATGGGAACTCCCCCCGATCTTCCGCGTCCTGCAAGAACAGGGCGGGCTCTCCGGGTCGGACATGGTGCGCACGTTCAACTGCGGCATCGGCATGGTCCTCCTGGTGGATCCCGAGCAGACCGAAGCAGCCTGCGACCTGCTGGAGGCTCTCGGCGAAGAGCCTGTCGTCATCGGCGAAGTCGTCCGGCGCGACGGCGAAGACGGCCCGCAGGTGCTCTTCCCGTGACCCACCCGCGCGTCGCGATCCTCATCTCGGGGCGCGGCTCCAACATGACCGCGATCCTGGACGCCGCGGCGCGCGAAGACTGGCCGTGCACGTTCGCGCTGGTGCTCTCCAACAACGCCGATGCCCGCGGGCTCATCACCGCGGCCGAGCGCGGGATCTCCACCGTGGTCTGCGATCACCGTCCCTACGGACGCGCCCGCCGCCCCGAGTACGACGCGGAGCTCGTGCGCACGCTGCAGGAGCACGCCATCGACTGGATCGTGCTCGCTGGGTTCATGCGCATCCTCTCCCCCGTCTTCACCCGCGCCTTCCCTCGTCGGATTCTCAACATCCACCCGTCGCTGCTCCCACGGTTCCCGGGACTGCGCACCCACGAGCGCGCCCTGGAGGCCGGGGTGGCCGATCACGGGTGCTCCGTACACCTTGTGGATGAGAGCCTCGACGGCGGCCCGCTCCTCGGGCAAGCCCGGGTCCCCGTGCTCCCTGCGGACACCCCGGAGTCGCTCGCCGCCCGGGTCCTGGTCCAAGAACACATCCTGTATCCCGCCGTCGTGCGGGCTGTCGTCTCCGGGGATCTCCCCCGTCTCCTCTCCGAGCCCGCTGGAGCCTCTCTTGATCAGCCGTAGCTACGAGGTCCTCGTCGTCGACCCCTCCCCCGGCGCCCTCATCGCCGCGACCCTCCTCGCCCGGGAGGGCCACTCGGTCCTGGTGCTCGACCCGGAGAGCTCGCCGCCCGCCGCGAGCGGCTTCCGCTTTGTCCGCCACCGCCCCCCCGTCGCAGGGCTGGGCGGGGGCCTCTTGCTCCGACGCTCGTTCAAGGCGCTCAAGTTCCACCCGCACGAGCTGCAGGCGGTGCGTCGAGGGACTCCGGGGCTCCAGATCATCACGAGCCGCTACCGGATGGACGTGCCCAGCTCACCGGACGCACTGGCCACGGAGCTGCGGCGTGATCTGCCCCGAGACGCTGATGTCCTCCTCGACATCATCTCGCGCTGTCGCGCCTCCGCGAACTCGTTCGCCGACGCCCTCGAGCAGTCCGTCGAGGAGGCGGGTCAGGCGGGCTTCCTCCAGCAGGTGGGCCTGGCGCGCCCCGGCTGGACCCCTCCCCTCCCTCCAGACGACGTGCCCACCTGGGGCGAGTTCCTCGACTCGGCCGACCTGAGCGCCGACGGTCGACTCTTCCTTCGCGCCCTGATGCGTCCGTTCTGCAGCCTCGACGTCCCCGAAGACCTGCCCCTCCCCGTGGCCGGAATCCAGCTGCATGCGGTGCTGGACGGCGTCTACTCGGACCCCTCCGAAGAGCACGCGCTCCTCTCGCTGCTGCTGCGCCGCGTCAAGGCAATGCGGGTCGACGTGCTCAGCGAGCGGCTCGAGAGCCTCTCGGGCAACAAGCGACGCATCGACGGGGCCTACTTCGAGGGCCGGGACGAGATCATGCCCCTGTCCTGGGTCATCACGGGGGGAGACCCCGAGGACCTCGCAGACATGCTGCCCGGCGGCATGCGCCCCTACGAGAAGGCCCTGTCGCGCCTCGCGCCCTCGCACTTCCGCTACAGCATTCACCTCGGAGTCGGCAGCGACGTGGTCCCTCCCGATCTCGCCGAGCACGCCATCCTCGTCGGGGAGAAGGGCATCGACGAGCCCGCAGGCTGCCTCCTCATGAGCACGACCCCGGAGAGCTCGCCCCTGGCCCCCGAAGGCCGGCGCGCGATCACGCTGAGCACCCTGCTGCCCTACGAGGACGACGGTTCACTACCGACCAACCTCGAGGCCATCGCAGGGACGATGCTCGACCGGGTCAAGTGGCTGATGCCCTGGCTGGAGCGCTACCTCGAGGTGGTGCAGGTCCCCACGTCGCTGGAGCCGACCGACGAGGTCCCCATCCCCGTGGACCCGCGCCCCGCCGCGTACACCCCCGCCATCGCGCCGGCAGACGACCCGGTGGCCGCGGGCCTCGGCGTGCACATGCCCCATCGGAACTTCTTCTGCGCGGGCCCGGCGGCCTTCCCGGCCCTGGGCCTCGGGGGAGAGAGCCTGGCGGGGCGGCTCGTGGAACGACTGGCGCTGAGCGGGAAGCGCTGAGCGGGCTCAGACGAGACGCCACAGCCTGGGGAGATCGACTCGACCACAGGCGAGTTCCCACCGCCCAAAGGACTCCGCACACCCCGGGCTGGATGGTACGTTTCCTCATCGCATACTCAGGAGTGCCCATGAGAGCTCTGCAGTCCGTATCCATCATGGCCCTGCTCGTCGCAGGGTGTGGCCCAGCGGGCCCCGTCGACACCGACGGGGATGGCCTGCTGGACACCTACGAGCTCGAGATTGGCACCAATCCCGAAGACGCTGACTCCGACGGTGACGGCCACGCCGACAACGAAGAGATCTACGACTTCACAGACCCCCTGGACGAGGACTCGCGTCCCTACACAGGTGGTTGGAAGCGCATGCCCGTCCCCGACGACATCGGCGAAGAGGGTCGCGAGGTCGGCAAGGTCATGGAGAACTTCCTCCTCGGAGACCAGTTCGGAGAGGAGGTGGAGCTGCACCGCTTCTACGGAAACGTCATTCTCGTGGAGAGCGCAGCCGAGTGGTGAGGCTCGTGTCGATCAGCCGCCGGTTCGGCGGAAGAGGAGTATCAGGAGTACAAGGATGAGGGCTTCCTCATCATCCACTTGATGGCAGAGAACGGCGCCGGGGAGCCTGGCGACCAGGCGCTCTGCGAGAGTTGGGCCGAGGACTACGGCCTCACCTTCCCCGTGCTGGCTGACCCCGGCTGGGGCGAGTCCAACAAGTACGAGCAGGACTTCGGCATCCCGACCTTCCACTTGTTGGGCCGGGACCTGACGATTCGCACCCTCGACGGGTTCGTGTCCGCAGGAGACATCGAGGCAGCGCTCGCCGAGCCCGTGCCCGAGGTCTCCTGGGACGAGCCACCCAGCATCGACGACGAATACGAAGGCGACGAAGCCGCGGCTCCCGTCGACCCTGTCGTGGAGGGGACGCCGTTTACGGGCGGTGAAGCGACTCCGTTCGGTGGCTGCTCCGCCAGTGTGGTGAGCTCGTCCGGCGGAGGCGCAGGCCTCCTGGCGATGCTCGCCGGCTTGCTGGCTTGGCGTCGGCGCAAGACAGTCTGAGGAACGACGCTCCGGCCTGGAGCGCACCAGGAGAGCCCATGCAGTTGTGGTGGAGGTCGGCCGTCTCGGTCGTCGGGGTGGCGTGCGTGTTGGGCGTCGGAACGCCTGCTGAAGCAAAGACCCAGCCTGAGATCTCGGAGCTCAAGGGGGGCGGACCCGTCAGTCTCGGAGTCGTCGGAGGCACCACCAACGGGGTGAGCCTCAAGGTCTGGCCCGCACGGGCGCACGGCATCGTGCTGCACGTCGGCGCAGCGCCCACGGTCATGAACTCCCTCTCGGTGCACCTCAGCTACCGGCTGCACTTCCCCCCCATCGTCGCCCCCTCCCCCGGCCCAGCGCTGCACTTCCAGGTGGGTCCTGCCTTTCGGAGCCGTCTGGTGTTCGGCGCCGCGACCTTCGCCGAGCTCGGGGGTGGCATCGTCATTGGAGCGTCGGTGACCGTCCCCGACTGGCCGGTCGAGTTCTTTGCTGAGGTCCAGCCGACGTTCGCCGGGAGCGTGTCCACCCCCGGGACCGGACTTGGGCTCGGCGTGGAGGGCGTGGGCGGCGTGCGCATCTCCTTTGGCGCAACGGCCAAGGAGTCCGACGAGTCCACGGTCTGGGGGACTGCGGCTCCGGCCGAGCAGGACCCGCCACCAGCGGACCCGGCCACCGAAGAGGATGCCCCCGAGGGCACCGAGGAGACAGCGCCCGAGACGGCTCCCGAAGGCGACACGCCCGAGTAGCCAGTCCGAAGGGCGTCTCACACATCCGCGCGGTGGGAACCACGCGGAGTTCGGCCGCCTAGAGGTTGGCGGTGCGGGACACGGAGATGACGCCCTGGAGGCGCTCGATGCCACGCATCACCGAGCGCAGCTGATTCACGTCGCTGACGGCCACCTCGAGGGTGATGAAGCCCCGGTCCTCCCGGGTGGTGCGCGCCTCGGCCCGGGTGATGTTCACGTTCATCTTGCCGACCGTCTTGCTCAGCTCCGCGAGCATCATGGGCCGGTCCACCGTGATGATCTCCAGCATCGCCGCGTGCGGGATCTTCTGCTGCACGTCCCACTCGACGTCCAGTCGGCGTTCACGCGGCAGGGCCAGCGCCTGCTTGCAGTCGCTCCGATGCACGGTGACGCCCTTGCCCCGGGTGATGAACCCGACGATGTGGTCGCCCGGCAGCGGCCGGCAGCATCGCGCGAAGGTCGTGAGCATCCCGTCCATGCCGTCAATGCGGACCGGAGAGCCACTGCGACGGCCAATCTTGCGGAAGATGCCCGTGATGGTGTCCAGAGCCGTGGGCTCCTTCTCCGGCTGCTCTTGGCGGGCCTTCTCGGCGTCCAGGACGTCCTGGCCGACGTAGAGCGGCAGCACCTTCTCGACGCTGAAGCGGCCGTAGCCGATCTCGGCGAAGAGCTCCTCGGCGGTGCGCTTGCCGAACGCATCGAGCGCCTTCCTCAGCCCGTCCTGCTTGGTGACGGCCTTGAGGCTGCTCTTGAAGCGCCGCAGCTCCTGGTCGAGCACGGACTTGCCGACGCCGATGGAGCGGTCGCGCTCTTCTTTGCGCAGGTACTGACGAATCTTGCTGAGGGCGCGACTGGTGGCCGCGCTCTTGAGCCAGTCCTTGTTGGGCTGCTGATCCGGCTTCGTCAGGATCTCCACCGTGTCACCGGAGCGCAGCTTGTAGTTGAGCTTGACCATGCGCCCGTTGACGCGAGCCCCCGTGCAGTGGTGACCCACTTCGGTGTGAATGGCGTAGGCAAAGTCCAGAGGGGTGGCCCCGCCGGGGAACCAGCGGATGTCCCCTCGCGGCGTGTAGACGTAGACCTGATCGGCGTAGAGGTCGACCTTGAGGACGTCGAGGAACTCCCGAGAGTCCTCGATGTCCTCGGCCCACTGCAGCAGCTGCCGGATCTTCGTGTACTTCTCGATCTCCTCGGGGCGCAGAGCGAGGTGCCCTTCCTTGTACTTCCAGTGCGCCGCGATGCCTATCTCGCCAAAGCTGTGCATCTCATCGGTGCGAATCTGCACCTCGATGCGCTGGGCCTCAGGCCCGACCACGGTCGTGTGTAGCGACTGGTAGCCATTGGCCTTGGGCTGGGCGATGTAGTCCTTGAAGCGCTCGGACTGGGGCGCCCAGAGCCCGTGCACCACTCCGAGGGAGCCGTAGCACTGGGCGATGTTCTGCACCGTGATGCGGAATGCCAGCAGATCGTGCACCTCTTCAAAGGTCAGCTGCTTGCTCTGCATCTTCTGCCAGATGGACCACAGCCGCTTCACCCGCCCGCTCACCTCCGCCTCGGGCATGTGCGGGCTGAGGCTTTCCATCAACTGGGTCTGCACGCGCTCGATGTACTTGTCGAAGTACGGGGCGCGCGCCGCAACCTGCGCGTTGAGCTCGGCGTAGACCTGGGGGTGCAGGTACTTGAATGACAGGTCTTCGAGTTCACCCTTCAGGGTGACGATGCCCAGGCGGTTGGCGATGGGCGCATACAGGTCCATCGTCTCTTGCGCGATGCGCACCCGCTTCTCGTCCCGCATGGCTTCGAGGGTGCGCATGTTGTGCACCCGATCCGCGAGCTTGACGAGGATCACGCGGATGTCGCGCGCCATGGCGAACACCAGCTTGCGGAAGTTCTCCGCCTGGTGTTCGTCGGGGTTTCGGAAGTCGAGCTTGTCGAGCTTGGTGACGCCATCGACCATCTTCGCGATCTCGGGCGAGAACTTGTCGGTGATCTCCTCGAGGGTCGCGGGGGTGTCCTCCACCGTGTCGTGCAGGATCGCCACCGCGATGGTGTCGGTGTCCATGCGTAGCCCGGCCAGGATGTTCGCCACCTCGAGGGGGTGCGCGAAGTACGGCTCACCCGACTTGCGACGCTGTCCAGCGTGGTGCTTGCTCGCGTAGACCCAGGCCTTGCGCACCACACCGAGATCCGCGTCTGGCGCGTACTCGCGAACCTGGTCGAGGATGGCATCGAGCCGAATCAATCCCGTGATCTCCTGTCGAGTCGAGGGTTTTTGGAACCCCCGATCCATCATCCTAACAACGGCGTATCAGGGCTTCTACGCCTTGGGCACAGATGCCCGAGAGCGCAGCCGATTCGAGGACGGTTTCGCACCTCGGCGAAGCGGGCCTCTGTCAGGTGAGACCGAGGCGCTGCACGGTGAGGGGCGCCCCGCGACGCAGCCGCTCTGCCCGAAGGATCGCGTCGAGGTCCGAGGCTGCGACGTCGAGATCGTCGTTGACGACGACGTAGTCGAAGAGTCCAGCCTGGGCCATCTCTGAACGGGCGACCGCCAGGCGCCCCGCAATGACCTTCTCGGAGTCCGTGGCCCGCGAGCGAAGTCTGCGCTCCAGCTCGGCGACCGACGGCGGCAAGATGAAGATGAACAGGATGTCCGCCCCGGTGGCGCGCACTTGCGCCGCCCCCTGCACGTCGATGTCGAGCACCACGACCGAGCCCCCCTCGGCCATGGACTCCACCTGCCGGCGGTGGGTTCCGTAGGAGTTCGTGTGCACCGTGGCGTGCTCCAGGAACTCGCCCTGCGCCACCATCTCGTCGAACTGCTCCGGGGCCACGAAGTAGTAGTCGCGGCCGTCCTCCTCCCCACGCCGCATGGGACGGGTGGTGTAGGAGACGGAGAAGTGCAGCGGAAGCCGCTCGCGAAGGCGCGCCACCAGTGTGCTCTTTCCCGCTCCCGAGGGACCGCAGAGCACCACCACGAGTCCAGAGAGGGCGCGCAACTCGTCCATCTCGCTACTCCACGTTGGCGACTTGCTCGCGAATCGCTTCGATCGTGCCCTTGAGGGCGATCACCAGCTCGGCGAGGCGAGGGTCGTCGTTCTTGCTTCCGACGGTGTTCGCCTCCCGCGCCAGCTCCTGGACCAGAAACTCCAGGCGGCGTCCCACGGGGCCCTCCTCAGCGAGGAGCTCGCGGCCCTGAGCGACGTGGGCGCGGAGACGCGTGATCTCCTCGTCGATCGCGGCGCGTGCCGCCAAGGCGGCAGTCTCTTGGAGGAGCCGCGCCTCGTCGACTTCGGTGCCCTCGAGGAGCTCGCGCATCTTGCGCTCGAGGCGGGAGCGGAAGATGGCCGGCTGATCGTGAGCCAGGGCGGCGATGGCTTCGGTGGTCTGGGCGATGGACTCGATGCGGCCTTGAATGTCGTCCTCGAGGCGCGCGCCTTCGTTGCTTCGCATCCCCAGCAGCGCATCCAGCGCCTGATCCAGCGCCTGGCGCACGATGGGTGCCTCGGCCCCTGCATCCACCGCAGACTCGCGCTGCACGAGAACACCGGGGACGCGCAGAAGCTCGCCCACAGAGACTCGGGCGTCCAGTTGGCCGCCGGTCTGGGATGCCACCCGGGAGGCCTCGGCGACGATTCGTGAGATCATGCCGTCATCGAGGCGAAGGTCAGGCTGAGCACCCTCGGCTGCACCACGTCGCACCATCACCTCGAGGCGGCCGCGACCAATGCGCCCCTTGATGTGGCCCACGAGGTCGCGCTCCATCGACAGCCACTCCCGAGGGAGCTTCAGCTGCACGTCGGCAAATCGATGGTTCACGGAGCGGATCTCGGCCGTGGCCGTCACGTCTCCCGCGCTGGCCTCGCCGCGGCCGTAGCCCGTCATTGACTGGGTCTTGCTCATCGGCCCTCCAAAGGTCGGGCATCGTACACGGCCCCCGGGAGAAGGCGCCCGAGCATCTCCATGAGGCGCCGGCCGACCGCGGCGGGCGTGGGGCGCAGTTCCGCTTGCTGACGGGCGCCGGCGGCCAGCCGGGCGCGGAGGACTGGCACGTCCTGGAGGCACGCCAGAGCCGCCGCGAGGGACGCGCGCTCCGGGCCCGGACCATCGCTCACCCGGCGTCTGTCGGGCGCCACGGGCAGAAGCAAACCATCGCGGTCATCCTGAAGTTGAGACTCGAAGCCCGGAAGGCTGGTCGTCACGGTGGGCAACCCACACGCCTGGGCCTCGAGGAGCGCGACCGGAAGACCATCCCGGTCCCCGTCGGGGGCGATGCGACAAGCCAGCGCGAACGCGTGGAACCCTCCATGGAGCATCAAGCTGCGGACCACCTCTGCAGGGGTCTCCCCACGGAACTCCACCTTGAAGCGCCCCCCGGTTTCGGTCATGTGACGCGCCGCCAGCTGCCTGAGCGCGAGCCCCTGCTCCCCTTCCCCGACGATGACGAGCTCGACGGATCGCCCCTTCCCGGCGAGGGCTGCGCAGGCGTCAATGAGCAGATCGTGCCCCTTCTTGGGCACCAGCCGGCCCACCGTCAGTACCCGCAGCGAGGCCGAGGTGGGAAGCGCAGCGACGTCGGCAGGCACGGCCACGGCGCAGGGGAGCAGGGTCACCTGAGCCGAGGGGAGGCCTGCACGGAGGAGTCGCTCCCGGTGGAAGGGCGTGATGGTGCTGATGTGCGCGGCCTGGTTGAGGACC